>NZ_JEYB01000057.1:0-22614 GCF_000582255.1 Acinetobacter sp. 1566109
CTTCTTTCTTAGAACAACCAACGAAAGCTAAAGTAGCGGCAACAGCAGCAGCAACAGCGAATTTTTTGAATAACATGGCATCACTCTCACAAAAAAAATTTGAGATTAAAAAAACCTAAGTTAGGCTGTTTTGCTTTTATTATTCCTAAACGTAGCTAGGTAACAACGCATGGAGCAGTCTAACTGGTCTGCCGCTATGCTATCACTGCAAATGTTGAAATACTACTGTCACCTGTCAAAAAAGCGCAGAAAAATTGAAAAAACAGCCTGTTTTTTAACAGAAAAAAACAATCAATTAGATTAGATATATTGGAAAAGGTATAAGTAAGCTACTAAAAAACATAATTTTTTTATATTAAAAATATTTGTTTTCAAAAACTTAAATATATCCTTACATAAGGTTTAACAAAATGTATTTTTGTGTAAAGCATGTCAACCAAATAAAAAAGCTACTCATGAGAGTAGCTTTTTGGAAACAACATAATGATTAAGTTGAAGCTTTACGTTTCATCTGATCAAAGAAATCATCATTTGTTTTGGTTTCTTTCATACGGTCAAGTAAGAATTCCATAGCAGCCAACTCATCCATAGGATGAAGGAGTTTACGGAGGATCCAGACTTTACGTAATTTATCTTCATCCATTAAACGTTCTTCACGACGTGTACCTGACTTCTTAATATTCATGGCAGGGAAGACACGCTTCTCAGCAATACGGCGATCAAGTGTAATTTCTTGGTTACCAGTACCTTTGAATTCTTCGTAAATTACATCGTCCATTTTACTGCCAGTCTCAATAAGAGCAGTAGAGATGATTGTTAAAGAACCGCCTTCTTCGATGTTACGAGCAGCACCGAAGAAACGTTTTGGGCGTTCTAATGCATGTGCATCTACACCACCGGTCAATACCTTGCCTGATGAAGGAATTACAGTGTTGTATGCGCGAGCTAAACGTGTGATAGAGTCAAGTAAAATCACAACATCTTTTTTATGTTCAACAAGACGTTTTGCTTTTTCAATGACCATTTCAGCTACTTGTACGTGACGTGCTGGTGCTTCATCAAATGTTGAGGCAACGACTTCACCGCGTACGGTACGTTCCATTTCAGTTACTTCTTCTGGACGCTCATCAATAAGTAAAACAATAAGGAACACTTCCGGATTGTTTCTCACAATAGATTGTGCAATGTTTTGAAGTAACATTGTTTTACCCGCTTTTGGCGGTGCAACAATAATAGAACGTTGTCCTTTACCAATTGGCGCAACTAAGTCGACAACACGAGCAGTTAAGTCTTCTGTTGTACCATTACCAAGTTCCATAACCAATTGTTCGGTTGGGAAAAGGGGAGTTAAGTTTTCAAATAAAATTTTATTTCGAGAATTTTCTGGCGTGTCATAGTTAATCTGGTTAACTTTGAGCAACGCAAAATAACGCTCACCTTCTTTCGGAGGGCGAATAGTACCTGTGATGGTATCACCTGTACGCAAGTTAAAGCGTCGGATTTGTGAGGGGCTCACATAAATATCATCCGGACCAGCTAAATACGAACCTGCGGCAGAGCGCAAAAAACCAAAACCATCAGAGAGAATTTCAAGAACGCCGTCACCAAAAATTTCTTCGCCATTCATTGCATGGCGTTTCAAGATGGCAAAGATAATATCTTGCTTTCGGTTACGAGCCATACCTTCAAGGCCCATAAATTCAGCAATTTTAATTAGTTCGCCGATTGGTTTTTTCTTGAGTTCAGTTAAGTTCATAGGGGTCAGAATTAGGAAAGAATAGAGTGTGGTTTAAAAGAAGAAAAATCGCTCGCATACAAAAAAGAGTATCGCAATTGTATTTACACAATAACAATTCAGAAGTCTAATTAACTGTTTCGAAGAGAAATGTGAAAAAACAATTTCTGTTGCCGAGTGGCGATCTTTATGTTTGTGTCTTGTAAGAAGCCGGACAGAAGACGATTCCCTTCAGTGCCTCTTGAGCATGCAATATAAGTGAGATCAGCTAATTTGTCAATTTATAGCCGAAAAAAATACGCTATAGAGATATAGCGTATTTCATCTGTAACGTTCGGACTTAAACGTTTTCGTCAATGAAGCTAACGAGTTTAGAACGAGGTACAGCACCGATTTGCTGCGCTACTACTTCACCATTTTTGAAAAGTAATAAAGCAGGAATATTACGGATATTGTATTTCACTGCAGTATCTTCACAAGAAGTCACGTCAACTTTAACGATTTTTACTTTACCAGCATATTCACTTGATAAATCTTCAAGAACAGGTGCAATCGCTTTACAAGGTGCACACCAACCTGCCCAGAAATCAACAAGTACAGGTGTTTCTGCATCTAGAACATCTGCTTGGAAGTTATCATCAGTTGTATTTACAATAGTCGCAGACATGGTACGGCTCCAATTTTTAGAAAAAAGTGCTATCACTATAGGAGGATATAATCTCTATCAGTATTACATAGCTGCTTAGTTCAATGTAAGGGTTTGATGCTATTATTCAAGGCTTAATTAAATTTGTCTAATGGATGCTCACGATATTCACCATCGGCTTGTACAATCGTTTAACAAATCGAAAATTATCGATGGCTATTAATTGTTGATGAAAATGGCTTTTCAATTGCATTCTTGTGAATTACTCTAGGCGTGAATTGTTATGGGTTTAGTTCAATAATGTCTGACTTTCTGATTGATGAAGAATTACTTGCTGCCATAGATATGGGGTCGAACAGTTTTCACCTTGCCATTGCACGGGTAGATCACGGTGAAGTTAAAAAAGTGGCTTCAATGTCAGAAAAAGTACAGCTTGCAGCTGGTCTTGATGAAAATAAAAACTTAACAGAAGCTGCACAGCAACGTGGCTTGGCATGTTTGGCTCGTTTTGTCGGGCGTTTGGGGTCGGTTCAACCTAATCGTTTAAGAATTGTGGCAACGAATGCTTTGCGTCAGGCTAAAAATGGCCATGAGTTTATTCAAAAAGCTGCTGAAATTTTACCTAAACCTATTGAAATTATTGCAGGCCGTGAAGAAGCACGACTGATTTATCTTGGTGTATCTCACACGATGGCAAATGGTGGACGCCGCTTAGTTGTTGACATCGGTGGTGGGTCTACTGAGTTTATTATTGGCGAAGAATTCGAGCCGATTTATACCGAATCATTACAGATGGGGTGTGTAGCATATACTAAAGCCTACTTTGCTGATGGTGAAATTACCCAAAAAGCTTTTGATAAGGCAGTGGTTGCTGCGCGCAAAGAACTTTCAGCGATCGCAACAACTTATAAGATGGAAGGTTGGGATACTGTTGTTGGTTCTAGCGGTACAATTAAAGCCTGCCGTCAAATTATGGTAAATATGGGGTTAAGTGACGAGCAAGAAAATGTTACTCGTGAAGGCCTCTATAAACTTAAAGATAAGTTGCTCAAGTTCAAAAATATTTCTGAAATTGATTTTGAAGGACTTAGAGAAGATCGACGAGCAGTTTTGCCAGCCGGATTGGCAATTTTGTACGCAGTTTTTGAAGTATTAGAAATTGAACATTTGGCATATTCTGATGGTGCATTACGTGAAGGAGTCATGTATGACCTTTTAGGTCGTTTTAAGCATGAAGATATCCGAGATCGTAGTGTGCAAGCCCTAATGGGACGTTATAACGCTGATCCGAAACAAGCAGAACGAGTTGTAAATACAGCTCAACACTTATTTGATGGGGTAGCAGAATCTCTGAATTTAACCAGTGAAGACAGTGACTTACTGCGCCGTGCAGCATATTTGCATGAAATTGGTTTAGCAATTAGTCATGGTGGTTATCATCGTCATGGTGCTTATTTATTACAGCATTCTGATATTCCTGGTTTCTCACAAATTGATCAAAACCATCTTTCACATTTAGTTGCTCATCATCGTCGTAAATTACGTAATGATGTAAAAAATGAAGTTTTAAAGGCGGGCGGTAATAAATTACTCTACCTAAGTTTATTACTTCGCCTTGCAGTTTTACTCAACCATAGTCGCAGTGATCAGATGCTTCCTGCCATTGAATTGACCATCATAAATGATCAACAATGGCAGCTTAGTGTTTCTGGTGATGCCAAACAATGGCCATTGTTAGTTGCCGACTTGCATGATGAGCAAGAGCAGTTTAAGCATTGGGACATTGAATTGAATATTCAGTCGGAAAAATTTATCGATTAAAGGGATAATATTCGACCTATGAAAAAAGCTACTCAGTCCAAAGCGTGGACAACGGTTCAAATTGCACGTCATCCTGATCGTCCGCAGTTTCTAGATTATGTCGGTGAAATCTTTACAGAGTTTGATGCCTTGCATGGTGATCGTTTGTTTGGTGACGATGGTGCGATGGTAGGTGGTCTTGCTCGTTTTGACGGTCAACCTGTGATGGTCATTGGACAACACCGTGGTCGTAGTACCCGTGAAAAATTAAAGCACAACTTTGGTATGGCGAACCCAGAAGGTTACCGTAAATCTCAGCGTTTACTAGATATGGCTGAGCGTTTTAATCTTCCGGTTTTCACGTTTATTGATACGATGGGTGCATATCCAGGTGTTGGTGCTGAAGAACGTGGACAAGCTGAAGCAATTGCCACTAGTCTTGCTCAACTTTCAAGTTTGAAAGTTCCTGTTGTTGCAACAGTACTCGGTGAAGGTGGTTCTGGCGGTGCTCTAGGTATTGGGGTTGCTGACCGTGTGATTATGCTATCACATAGTATTTATTCTGTGATTTCACCAGAAGGTTGTGCATCTATTTTATGGAAGACTGCTGAAAAAGCAGCTCAAGCGAGTGAAGCTTTAGGTTTAACAGCAGATAAACTACAATCTCTAGGTATTGTTGAATATGTAGTAGATGAAGGCGAAGGAGCTCATTTAGACCCTGAGCGTGTGATGCAAAACCTAAAAGTAGTTTTAAAGCAAGCTTTGGATGAATTGCTACCGATGGATGCAAATGAACGATGCGAAGCACGTTATCAACGTTTAATGAAGTTTGGCAGCGAAAATTTAGGCATCACGTCTTAAAGCAGGCTCAAGAGTTTTCAGAAAATAGTTCTTTTCTTATTGGATGTAGTGGTGGCATGGATTCAATGCTACTACTACATTTAATGAATCAAATTTTCCCTCAAAAGATCCGAGCAATTTACATTGATCATCAACTGCAAGAACAAAGTGCAGAATGGGGGAAACTTGTTGCCAGTCAGGCAACAAGTTTAAATATTTCTTATATTATTCAAAAAGTACAGATTTCTGATGGGAATCTGGAAGCTCAAGCACGTCAAGCACGTTATCAAGCTTATCAGCAACATTTACAACAAAATGAAATTCTATTGCTTGCTCATCATCAGCAAGATCAGGCCGAAACAGCTATTTTACGTTTATTGTCAGGTACAGGTGTAGATGGACTTGCTGCAATGCAAGCCATTGATTACCGTGAAAATATGACAATTTGGCGTCCCTTTTTGGATTTAACACGTGAGCAAATTGCTTCTTGGGCTGCTCAGCTTGAAGTGAAGTATATTGATGATCCAATGAATTATGATACCCATTATGACCGTGTGTGGTGTCGTGAAGAGCTTTGGCCATTTTTATCAAAAAGATTTCCAAAAATGCAGCAGGCGCTGAGCCGAACCAGTTATCTCATGCAGGATGCTTCCGAAATTTTAGAAGAAGTTCTGAAAAATGATTGGCAATATTCGGGTTCAGCTGACTATTTAGATTTAACGAAATTATCTGAGTTATCTTTTGCGCGACAGCGCCAGTTACTTTCTGCATGGATGAAGGGTGATGGGCAATATCGGCCTGCATTTGAAATGGTCGAGCGCTTAAAAAAAGAAGTCATTGATTCTAAATCTGATGCACAAGCCGCTTTACATTGGAACCAGTTTTATTACGTCCGTTATCAAAATATTCTTTATAGGTTAAGTAAACAGATTTATCTTGCTGAAAAATTAAATCCGGTTGAAGCTGAACTGGAGCATTCATTTAAATTACAAGAAGAATGGCAGGGCGCAGCAGGGCTGTTCAATATTGAGAGTAAAAAAATTGGTTTAAGTCATTCTTTATTGAATAAAAAATTGAAAATAATTCGACGTCAAGGTGGGGAAAAGATTCATCTATATGGTCGTGTTGGGCAATGGCCGTTAAAAAAAGCGATTCAAGAAGCACATATTTTGCCTTGGCTTCGTCATACAATTCAAATATTAGTCATAGATAATGTTATGCTTGGGGTTTTTACACCGAAAGGATTTTGGTTGGCTCAGTCTCCGTATTGTGAGCAAGGAGGATGGCAACCAGATTTAATTTCTCATTCTTGTGATCTGGTAAATGGCGAATATGGTTATGACAAGTGCAGTAAATAGTAATATCTGTTTTATTGGTGGTGGTAATATGGCCCAAGCGTTGATCGGCGGGCTGATTTCAAGAGGTTTGCCGCCAACACGTATTACCGTTTCAGATCCAGTTGAACAAATCCGTCATTTATTACAAGAAAAAGAAGTTCATGTAACCCAAGATAATGTGGCTGCAATTAAAAATGCGGATGTTGTCGTACTTGCGGTAAAGCCACAAGTTCTAGCGAATGTTCTACGTCCGCTGAAAGGCTTATTATCGGATAAACTGGTTATTTCCATCATTGCTGGTGCGGAAATTAAGACAATATCAAATCTTATTGATAGCGAACGAATTGTTCGTGTTATGCCGAATACGCCAGCATTAGTTCAAACTGGCGCACATGGTATTTATGCGACTGATGTAGTTGATGCTTCAGACCGTGAATTAACGAGTCAAATTTTAGCAGCAACTGGTTTAACAATTTGGGTAAACTCCGAAGCTCAAATTGATGCGGTAACAGCAGTTTCAGGTTCAGGCCCGGCTTACTTCTTCTACCTCATGGAAAGTATGATCCGTGCAGGTAAAAATCTAGGCCTAGATGAAAAAGTTGCAACTGCTTTAACTCTTCAAACGGCATTAGGTGCGGCTCAAATGGCAATTACGAGTTCAAATACTCCGTCTGAACTACGTAAAAATGTGACATCACCGAATGGTACAACACAAGCTGCACTTGAAGTTTTTGATCGTGCACAAATCTCTCAAAATATTCAATCTGCATTAGCTGCTGCACAGAAACGTAGCCAAGAATTGGCTCAAGAACTGAGTGACAGTGCAAAATAGCTTTAATAGGATAAGACAACTATGGGTGCAAATTCTGCGCTAATTTTTGGAATTTTAATTAACGTTGCGATTTTATTGGTCTTTTTCCGGTTCTTAATGCAATTGGCGGCAGTAAGTCCTTATAATCCTGTGGTTTTATCGACAGTAAAGGCGACGAAGATTGTTGATATTTTTGGCCGAATTTTTCCAACAGTCGCAAAAGGCCGATTCAATTTAGCCGCGTTAGTTCTTTTAATTATTTTATATTTACTGAAAATTTTCGGTGTGATGTATCTTTCAGGTTCAATGCCAAATAGTCCGATTCATTTAGTGATTCTGACATTTGTGACAATGATCCAAGATTTGATTCGTTTCTGTCGTTATTTAATTTTTGCGACAATCATTTTGAGTTGGGTGGTGATGTTCACTCAATCTCGTTCACCTTATATTGAAGTCATTCAAGATTTGGCAGAACCATTATTAGCGCCGTTCCGTCGCTTACTGCCTAATATGGGAATGATTGATTTGTCGCCAATTTTGGCATTCTTAGCGCTCTATATTGCTGAGATCTTAATGAATGAAGTTGCTAAAGTTCTTTTAACTGGACTTTAAGTTGAGACGATAAAAAGGGCTGTATTTCACAGCCCTTTTTTATTGGTTTATTGATGACTTAGTGTGCATCATCCCAGTTTTGCCCTTGCCCAACTTCAACTACTAAAGGCACAGAAATTTCGACAACGGATTCCATAACACTTGCGATTTGCTTAGAAAGTTCTTCGGCAATGTTTTGATCGGCTTCAAACACTAATTCATCGTGTACCTGAAGTAGTAGTTTTGCTTGATCTTTTGGCAAGATTTTATCAACTGCAATCATTGCAAGTTTAATAATATCAGCTGCACTACCTTGTAAAGGCGCATTGATCGCAGCACGTTCAGCAGCCTTACGTACCATCACATTTCGAGCATCAATATCTGGTGTATAAAGACGACGTCCTAAAATAGTTTCAACAAAGCCTTGCTCCGATGCTACTTGGCGGGTACGTTGCATGTATTCATAAATACCCGGATAGCGTTGGAAGTATTGCTTAATATAGTTTTGCGACTCTTGACGTGTGAAGCCTAACTGACGAATTAAGCCAAACTCGGACATACCGTAAAGTAAACCAAAATTTACAGCTTTGGCTTGGCGACGCTGATCGTTTGTTACATCTTCTATCGCAATACCCAATACTTCTGCAGCAGTACGGCGGTGAACGTCTTGTCCGTGCTGGAACGCATGTACTAAAGCATCATCTTGAGAAAAATGAGCCATTAAACGAAGTTCAATTTGTGAGTAATCGGCTGCTAGTAAAACTCGTCCTTCTGGTGCAATGAATGCTTTACGAATTTGACGGCCAATTTGTCTACGAATTGGAATATTTTGTAAGTTAGGATCCGAAGAAGATAGACGACCTGTCGCTGTGAGAGCTTGGTGATAACTTGTATGTACGCGATGGGTATCGTTATGAGATTGTTCAACTAGACGGTCAGTATAGGTACTTTTTAGCTTTGCTAACCCACGATGTTCTAGAATAATTTCCGCTAATGGGTGTTCGATTTTTTCTAAAACACTTTCACTGGTACTGTATTGTCCAGTTGCAGTTTTTTTACCACCTTTAATACCTAATTTATCAAATAGGATTTCGCCTACTTGTTTAGGTGAAGCAATGTTAAAAGTTTCATCTGCAATTTCCATAGCCTGATTTTCAAGGCCTTCCATGGTTTTTGCAAATTCAACACTTAATTTATCTAAGAATGCATGATCTAAACGAATACCATCTTCTTCCATGCCTGACAAAATTCGGGCAACCGGCATTTCGATATTATATAAAATATTTTCTAGCTCAGGATGTGCTTTAAGTTTATTTGAAAGGACTTCATATAAACGATAAGTCACATGTGCATCTTCGGCTGCATAATGAGCTGCAACTTCAATCTCAATTTGATTAAAAGTCTTCTGTTTAGCACCTTTACCAGCAATTTGTTCAAAAGTTGTGGTTAAGTGACTTAAATAGACACGAGCAACATCATCCATACCGTGACGAGTTGCTGCTGCATTTAATACATAAGATGCCAGCATGCTATCGAAATACCAGCCTTTAAGTTCTATACCGTGATTAGCAAAAATGTGCGCATCATATTTAAGGTGATGACCGATTTTTTTAACCGCTTCATTTTCTAATACTGGCTTAATTTGAGCCAAAATTTGTTCACGATCCAGCTGCTGTGGCGCATTTTCATAGTTATGTGCTAAAGGCACATAATAGGCATCTTTTGCATCAAAGGCGATTGAAAAACCAACCATTTCGGCAATACGGTAATCAAGACTTGTGGTCTCTGTATCAATAGCAAAATGATCGGCATTTTGCATGCGTTGCCAGAGTTGATCCCAAGCTTCTTGAGTTAAAACAGTATGATAATTTGCAGTCCCAAGCTGATCATCTTGACTAGTTAAGCTAGCTTGATCTTCTGTTTCTATTGTTTCAGCAGGTTTAACTTCATTTTGAACCACGGTCTGTGAAGCTTGCTGTTTGTAGCTTGAGCTATTTGGATTGTTTGGATGATCAAGCGACTGTAATTGGTTTCTAAACTCGAGCTCAGTGTATAGATTACGCAAAGCCTCTACGTTTGGATCAGTAAGCTTTAACTCATGCCAGTCAAGTTCTAAAGGAAGATCACACACAATACTGGCTAACTGGTGATCAAGCTTAATATTGTCTAAGTTATCTTTAATATTTTGGCTAAGTTTGCCTTTAAGCTGGTCTACATTCGCAATGATATTATCTAAAGTCCCATATTCGGTCAGTAACTTGGCAGCCGTCTTTGCGCCGACGCCAGGTACACCCATAATGCCGTCAGATGCATCGCCCATTAGAGTCAAGTAGTCGATAATCTGATTCGGCCAAACGCCAAACTTTTCAAATACGCCATCAGTATCCATTACGCGATCTTTGAAGCTGTCTTCTAATTTTACATGGTCATTGACGAGCTGAGCCATGTCTTTATCTCCGGTTGAGATCAGTACATGATGCCCCTCAAGTACGGCGCGTTTAGCGAGAGTCCCGATAATGTCATCAGCTTCAGCACCCGGAAGGCTATATAAAGGAATTCCTTGCGCTTTAATTAGAGCGTGTAAATATGGAATCTGTTGAGATAACTCTTCCGGCATAGTCGGGCGGTCACCTTTATAAATAGGTGAAAGCTTATGACGGAAAGTTGGCTCAGGCGTATCAAAAATGACGGCCATATGTGTTGGTTGCATACGGCGCATTAATTTTTGAATGGCAGAAATTGCCCCACGTATTGCATTGGTATGTAACCCTGTAGAGGTCGTCAATGGTGGTAATGCATGATATGCACGAAATAAAAAATAGGACCCATCAACCAAGACAAATGGTGGCATTGAACAATTCCTTAATTTGAATTAGGGGTATTTTACGTGAAAACGGCTATGAATGCAGGTTTATGATTTTTGCAGTATTTTGTATGTATAAATATACGCTTGTATTGGCTTGAAGTAAGATGATATGTAATGAAGGTGTCATATTGCTAAGCCCATGTATAAAAAAGACAAACAGGGAATGATCGTTGTTTTGATCGCTTTGACTTTGTTTTTAGCCATTTCAATTGGTTTTAAATTTCAGAGTACCGTTGTTGCTTTATCTATTGCTCTTACTGTCATACTAGTTCAGTCGTTATCAAATCTACATCAACGTTTAACTCATTTAGAACAACAGTTTTCTCGGCAGAGAACCCCACTTTATTCTATTCACATACAACGCACAGTCATTTATGCGGCTGCTTTAGTTGCATTAGTTGCTTATATCAATCATTGGATGTGGATTGCTGGTGGGGCATTACTGGTTTTATTGTTATGTTTGATTCAAACTATTAGTACATTTCATACTCGTCTATTGTTCCTCGAGTCAGCCAAGCAAACAGTAAGTGTAAATGAATCTATACATACAGAAGTGATAATGCCTGTATCAGAGCAAGCTGATCCAAACAATATTACCGAGCCAGCTTTACCTGAAACAACAGCTTTAGATCAAGAAGAACAAATAGCTCGTACACAGACCACCGCATGGTGGCAACCAGCAGTCGATTGGATGATTCATGGTAATCCAATTTTAAGAGTTGCTGTTGCTGTGCTTATGGTTGGGGTGGTGCTCTTACTGCGTTTTGCCAGTGAGCATTGGCAGTTGAGCTTAGGTGTGAAACTTGGTTTTATTGCTATTGCAGGAGGTGTATTAACAGCATTTGGATATACCTTGCAAAAGAAAAACCAGTTATTTGCTGTGGCGTTGCAAGGTGTCGGGTTAGCGATTGTCTTTCTAACGCTTGTGTTCTCGCATCATTTCGGTGTAATCGCAAGTCTAACTACAGCAAGTATTCTATTTACGATTTTATTATCAATTACAGTATTCCTGAGCTTAAAACAACAAGCTATTTATTTAGCAATACTGGCACTCGGTATGGCTTATGCGGCTCCTTTAGTGATTCCGCAATATCGTCCTGATGTGATTTTTCTATTTAGTTACTATTTTGTCATTAATCTTGCGGTCGCTGTCGTTAACTTTATTCAGCCATGGAAAGTTTTAAATCAAATTGCTTTCTTTGCTACAATGTTTATTGGTGGTAGTGCAATCGCATTTTATGCCGAGCCAGCAAAATTTGGCACATTAGACTGGATTTTATGGTGTCATATTGCTTTGTTTATTTGGTTAAGTGTTCGTTATAGCCAAAATATATCTCGGGTTTCAGCACATGAAAAACAAGAGGGGATTCGTGTACCTCCACTCTTAGATGTTGGCCTTATTTTTAGTGTTCCTGTATTAGGCTTTACACTTCATGCTTATTTAGTTCATGAGTCGACCCAAGCTTTGACGATTGGTGCTGCTGTATTAGCGTGTACTTATGCGGTATTAACTTATTGGATTAAAAAATCCCATCCTCAACTTTCAGTTCTTGCAAAAAGTTTTTTTATACTCGCGGTTGCTTTTTTTGCCTTAATTTTTCCACTCGCAAAAGGGGCGCACTGGACTGCTATTGGCTGGGTTGCACAAGGTACGGCTTTAATCGTTTGGGGAGTAACTGAGCGCTATCGTTTAAGCCGATATATTGGCGTAGTTTTAGTTTTACTCAGTTCACTTGCACTGTTTTATCAGGTTTGGGCAAATGAAGAGTTTCCAACGCTAAGCACTAGCATTTATGCAATTGCTCAATTCATTTCTGCTTTTTATTTATTGCAATACAACAGTAAAGAGCAACGCTATTTTAGCGCAAGTATGTTTAGCGGTATTTTCTTATGCTTAGGTATGTATGCGGGCGCCGTAGCTGGTATAGAAATAATGGCATGGCATCATCATGGTTTAAGTCCGTATTTGATCTTCGCTGTAGCCCTAATCGCAATATTTAGTGCTATTGTTCACTATAAACTTCGTGTGCAATGGCAAAGTTTGCAGTTAATTTTAATTAGCCTGTTACTGTTGTTAATTTTGGGGGAGGTCTCTGTTAGTCAAGTATTTACGTTGTTTAAATGGGTAGACTCATTACAACAAACTACTTTCCTAGTCGCTACAATTATTCTGAGCGGTTTATTTATTATGGCTCAACCGCAGACGGGTGAGTCTGGATACTTAAAAGTCTGGGCTGGTTTAAGCTGGTTAGCGTTAGCGATAGTTGGCGTGGCTATTTTCCCAAAAATGCCAATAGTCGCTTTGGCTTTTGTTCCTGTGGCTTATTCGCTTTGGGCTTATAAAACTCATAAAACGACACTGTTGCATCAAATTCCGGTGTGGTGTTTAAGCTTACTGTGGTTGCTTGTGGTGAGTCTTGATGGTCATTCTGCTGAGTACCTTTATTTTATTCCTTTAATTAACTTAACGGACTTTCTTTCAATTGCGATATTTGCAGGTTTACTTTTTATTATTTATCAACACGATTTTGATCAAGATAAGTCACTGGAGTGGACTTTTAAAATTACAACAATTTTAGTGGGCTTACTGGTATTTAGTAGTGTAGTCGTCAGAAGTTTGCACCATTACTGGGCAACACCGCTATGGAGTGTTTCAATTTGGACGAATGGTGTAGTACAGCTAAGTTTGACCTTACTTTGGGTTATTTTGGCATTTGTATTGACGACATTCTCTAGTCGAAAAATGATTCGTCAACTCTGGTTTGTAGGCGCTGCACTTTTAGGGATTGTTGTATTAAAGCTGATTTTGCTTGATCTATCGCAAAGTGCAACGTTAACTCGAGTTATTTCATTTATTGGAGCAGGTGGGGTAATGCTGATTATTGCTTATCTTGCACCATTACCACCATCATCCTCTGTAAAGAAGAATCAAGAGCCTAAGCTTTAGGCTCTCTTTTTAACTCTTTTTGATTACTGTATTGATCGATATCGTCTTCAGCAAAAATAGTAGATGGTCGATCAATTAATCCCATTTTAGGAACAGGAATCTCAATTTGGTTATCTAAAAAGCCATTTCGGATACGTTCTTGCATTTCATCTCGAACTTTTAAAGAATTTTCTTGACGGCACCACATTGCAAATAAAAGCTCAATCGATGATTCCCTAAATGCAGTCACTGTAACCGCAGGTTTTGGGTCATCTAACACGAGTGGGTAATTTGCTGCGACGTTAAGTAGAACCTCACGGACTTTAATAATGTCTTCATGAAAATTAATGGCGAGTGTAATTGGAATACGGCGTATCGGGTATTTAGATAAGTTGTGTACAGGGGCACGAATAAGTTGTTCATTCGGTAAACGAATATAGACGTTGTCGAGTGTAAGTAACTTTACCGAAAGCAAATCAATTGAGATAACTTCGCCTTCGATCGTATTCCCG
The DNA here is from genome assembly GCF_000582255.1 of Acinetobacter sp. 1566109. NCBI lineage: Bacteria > Pseudomonadati > Pseudomonadota > Gammaproteobacteria > Moraxellales > Moraxellaceae > Acinetobacter > Acinetobacter sp. 1566109. The sequence continues at coordinate 14,065 of NZ_JEYB01000057.1, forward strand.
CGAATAAGTGTAATTTGAATCGTATCACCGACCTCAAATGAACCTTCACCAATCAAAAATAAACCACTAATCAAGTTACTGGCAGATGTTTGTGATGCGAAACCGAGTGCTACTGTTAAGATCCCCGCTGCCCCTAGAAATACACTAAGTTTAAAACCGGCTTCTTTTAAACTCGTCATAATGAAGAGTAAGAAAATAAAATAAAAAATACCACGGCGCCATACCAGACGCTGGTGAGCATTAAAACGTGAGCCAACGGTTCTAATAAATGTATTTGAAATAATACGGGCAAGAACAAAACCAATAAAACAAAGCACAACACCGACTAAAATTTCACTGATACGTTCGGTATTAATATTGGTGAATATACTTTTGAGGCTATCAGCGATATCTCTAGGAATATTTGAATCAGCCATAGAACCCCCTTAGAAAAATGAATCAAACATATTAAATAGTGCACCGCCAGGTGAACGTGGGGGATGTACGTAAGTAACTTCACCTGCAAGAGGCGGTGTACGGTTTTCAATACGAATGCGGGCAGGGCGGTCAGACCCTTCATAATAAACTTTAATCTGTGAGGTCCATAAGCGTCCCGTACTTTCACTATAAAATAGCGGTAGGGCGGTAACCGGAACATTCATACGATCAAAGCGTAATTGATGATTACTGGTATTGTGAAAATCAATCGGCGTAACTGCTCTAAAAGCACGTGGTGTTAATAGATTTAAATCGGTACGTCCATCAACAGAGGTGGCATAGCAAATTTCACCTTGCTGTGCATTGGGTCCAAACCATGTATCTTTAGGCTGAATTACAGGAATCTCAAATAAAGGTTCATGCTGACTTTCAACTAAACCTGCAATCCATAAAGGAGTACTAATATAAAGAGTCCCTCGCTGACCTGCTGGAATATAAATTGGATCAACAGGTTTAATCACAACAGATCGGTCCGCCAAACGTGGCATGAGTAGAAACTTCGGATTAGTTTTTCTAAACATGTAACGTTCGACTTGAACAGTATGGGGGAAACCAAAATTTGCATCCGAGATAATGTGCCAATCTTGTTCATTATCATCTTGGAGAGTGGGACGATAATATTCGATACGCCATTCTTTTATGCCCCGCGTTAAACGAAAGAGCATTGAACCGAATTGCCATGCTTTCGACTGGTTAATTTCAAAGTGCTGTTCACCCCACCATTTTAAAGAATTCTGGGGGCGAGGCTGATATTCATTATTTTCAAACAAGACGTAAAATTCCTCTACCGAGTTGTTAAACAGACTTCACGCTGTAATCTGCTTAGAGTACACTCAAAATCATCTTACTCATCATTATAAATTGTGATGCAAATATTGAAACAAATACAAGTTCCATATAGTTTTGCCAAGCGTCATGGTGTTTTATTTCGTTATGACGGTGATCAAGTTTTTATTGTTAGACGTCAAAATACAGAAAAAATTGCATTGCAGGAAGCAAGACGAATTTTGGGGAAGCCTGCACATTATCAGCTATGTAGTGAACAAGAGTTTAATAGCTTATTAAGTACGAGTTACGCTGGTGACACAGGGGAGTCGCAACAAGTTGCAGCAGGTCTAGAAGATCATCCAGATTTATTGAGTTTGGCCGATCAGGTTCCTGAAACAGAAGACTTAATGGACCAAGAAGATGACGCGCCTATTGTCCGTCTGATCAATGCACTTCTATCAGAGGCGATTCGAGTTGGTGCTTCTGATATCCATATTGAAGCTTTTGAAAAAAAATTATCCGTTCGTTTGCGGGTAGATGGTCAATTACGTGAAATTGTACAGCCGCGCCGTGAGTTGGCACCGTTACTTGTTTCACGTATTAAAGTTATGGCGAAACTAGATATTGCCGAAAAGCGTGTGCCGCAAGATGGACGTATTTCTTTACGACTTGCTGGACGTGAAGTGGATGTGCGTGTATCTACTTTGCCTTCGTCTCATGGCGAGCGAGTTGTTATGCGTTTGCTTGATAAACAAGCGGGTCGCCTTAATATGACTCACTTGGGGTTAATGGCAAATGACTATGAGCGTTTAACTCAATTGGTGCATCGTCCACACGGAATTATTTTAGTTACAGGTCCTACGGGTTCGGGAAAAACCACTACCTTATATGCAGCTTTATCTGATTTAAATGATAATACGCGCAACATCTTAACTGCCGAAGACCCAATCGAATATCAACTTGAAGGCATAGGGCAAACACAAGTTAATACCAAAGTGGATATGACATTCGCTCGTGCTTTAAAGGCAATGTTACGTCAAGATCCAGATGTTGTAATGGTTGGTGAGATTCGTGATTTAGAAACTGCTGAAATTGCAGTGCAAGCATCATTAACAGGTCATTTGGTTTTATCGACACTACATACCAATACTGCTATTGGTGCGGTTACTCGTCTTAAAGATATGGGAATTGAACCGTTCTTACTTTCAAGTTCTTTAATTGGGGTCGTTGCTCAGCGTTTGGTTCGTACCTTATGTCCACATTGTATGACATGGCGTGAAGCCGATACTTTTGAAAAGCAGGTTTTTCAGCATATTTCGCATGAGCCAACTTTAAAGTTACCGGAAGCTCAAGGGTGTGAGCAATGTTCCCACTTAGGGTTTAATGGCCGTACAGCGATTTATGAAATTGTACCTATTGATGAACCTATGCGCCGACTCATTCATGGTAATGCAGCAGAGTTTGAATTAGAAAATCATGCCCGTCAGTATTCTGGTTCTATTCGAGATGATGGATTGCGTAAAGTGCTCTCAGGCAAAACTACACTTGAAGAAGTACTTCGTGTAACTAATGAAGCAAGTGAAGCATAATACGAAAGATATAAAAAATGCCCGATAATATTCGGGCATTTTTTAATATGAATAATTATTCAGTCACAATATTAAAAGTTACATCAATATTGTTACGAGTCGCATTTGAATATGGACAAACAATATGAGCTGCTGCAACTAATTTTTCAGCTTCTTCGCGGTCCATACCAATTAAATAAACATTTAAAGTAACTTCAATACTAAAACCTGTAGGAATTGGACCAATACCAACTTCACCTTCAACATAAGCATCTTTGCTAATGTTGAATTTATCGCGGTTAGCAACAAATTTTAAAGCGCCTAAAAAGCACGCTGAATAACCAGCTGCAAATAATTGTTCTGGGTTGGTTACAGCACCACCAGCGCCACCCATTTCTTTAGGCACACCAAGTTGTACGTCTAATACACCGTCTGATGAAGTTGCACGACCATCACGGCCACCAGTTGCTTTAGCTTTTGCACGATACACAACTTTTTCTAAAGACATCTTTTTATTCCCAAATTAAATTGAATACAAATATATCGTACACGACTTAAATATTTTGACAAGTTAATTTTGTAAAAAAAGTGGTGATTATTTAGCTATATTTGTACGAAGCTGTGTCAGTTGATCTTTTAGGCCGAGTAACGTGGTCATATCACAAGAACTTGCTTCCAATATATGAGCTGGAATATTCACTGCCCGTTCTTTAAGTTTTTTCCCATTTTCGCTTAACGTAATAATTACTTGTCGTTCATCTTCTTTTGAACGAGTACGATTAACAAATTGCAGTGCTTCTAGCTTTTTTAAAATTGGTGTTAAGGTGGAGGACTCTAAAAATAATTTGCTGCCAATTTCTGAAACAGTAATCTCATCTTTTTCCCATAAAACCAACATCACCAAATATTGAGGATAGGTAATACCTAATGGAGTTAAAAGTTTACGATAAAGTTGATTAAGAGCTAAATTTGTTGAATAAATGAGGAAACATAATTGATTCTCAAGCTTTAAGTTTTGACAGTCTTGGTCCATATATTCCTCAGAAAACTAATGGGTGCTTTTCTAGTATATCGCTTTATGTTTAATTTCTTAAATGCTCATAATTCTGAGTTATTGATAAAAATCAGATAACACAAAAAAAAAGAGTAATCAAAGGATTACTCTAGAACTTTAAAATATGAATTTGAAACAATTACCAGAGGTCAGCAATTTTTTTCATTAAACGAGCACGGTATCTTGCAGTTGGATTGTTCTCATCGCGTTGTTGCTCTTGTTCGTAAAAATCCTGCCAAGCTGTAATCATTTCCAAGGTTGTCCCTTGTTTTTTTATCATAGAAACATCAGCTGGTTGAATGTTTTCTAAACGTTGTCTTGCACCTTCAGCACCAGTTCCCCAGCCAATAATTCGTTGCCCAAAAGCAGGAAGAGGAATATTTTTTGGAGTAGGTGGAAAAGTATTTTGTTTAAGCTCTAAATTTGGGGAAACAAAATGATTTGTTGCACCGAAATCCGCTGCGTAACAGTGAATATTTGCCCCTAAGCAAAAAATGCTAAATAAGTATTTCCACATGAATAATTAAGCTTTTAATAGTGAATTAATTTACGATGAGTCATTAAAGGCATTGAAGTGCGAACAAGTTCTTGAGCAGCTAAATCAAAAGGTACAGTAATTAAACCATTACCTTCATATTCAATCGTACTTAAAATTTGTCCACGGCTATCAGTTGCTCCTGCATGTCCCCAGGTTTGACGTTTTTCCCCATGCCAACCTTGTTGTGCCGCTCCTAAAACATAGCATTGGCTATCCATTGCACGTGCTTGCAACAACAGCTGCCAGTGCATTTGTCCTGTTGTATAGGTAAATGCTGCTGGAGCAGTCAATAGATGAGCGCCTTGTTGTCTGAGGGTTAAAGCCAACTCGGGAAAACGCAAGTCATAACATACCATTAGGCCGATATTGCCAAAAGGAGTAGATGTGACTACAACGTCTGTTCCAGGCTCAAAGAAACGGGATTCTTGATATCCACCGACAGCATCGCCAACTTGTACATCAAATAAATGTATTTTGTCGTATCGTGCTTCTGTACCTTCAGGACTGATACATAAGCTTACTGTGCGCACGCGGCCATCTTGAATGATAGATCCATCTGGACGGAATGGGCAGGGCAGAGTACCTGCAACAATCCAGATTTGATATTGATGCGCAAGTTTCTCAAGTCTTTGCTGGATCGATTCAAATTGCTCAGCTGTTTCACGCTGTTTACCAGCAGCGAAACATACAAAGTTCTCGGGAAAAACAATTAAGCTAGCATTTTGAGCCTTGCTTTGCTGAATCAATGACTCAATTATTTGAAAGTTGCTTTCAATGTCATCTTGAGAATTCATTTGAACAACTGAAACAAGAGTCATATACAAATCCCGATTAGCAATAAAATTTAGGCATTTTGCTTATCAGATACTTGTTCAAGCGTATCTTGTTCTTTCTGCAATTGCTTAACAAGTGGCTCAAACATATTCTGATTATTTGCATTGAGTTTCATCAATGTCTTATGCGCATCCAGAACAGTTCTTAGCATCGCATTATGAGTAATGTGTTCATCCGTTAACGTTAAAGTACAAACGTTAGGATCGCCACAATAATTCAGAATGACAAAAACCTGCCCTAGCCCCATGCTGTTGGCTAAGGTTGTGATATCTGGATTGGTAGATAGCATCACAGCTTGAATATGATGAGTCTGTTTCAGTTTTAAACCTAGCTTAGCTAAGATACCTAATACAGTACTATCAATAAATGTTGTTTGGGTTAAATCAACGATTGCACCAACAACATTCTCTTGCTGTTCAATTCTGTTTAAAAGTTTGTCTAGACTTATACAAGAATGGGCTCGCACTTCACCAATAAGTTTGAAAATATGCGTTCCATTTAAGCTTGCATATTCAACATGACCTGTTGACATATAAATGCCATTTTCAGAGAAGGATAGAAAAATTATCACATAGTGCCATCTCAGACTCAAGAGTCCTTAAGTCGTATATTTTTTAATTGTTTGATTTTTAAATTAATTCATTCGACAAAGACTAAAGATGGCAATGTCATCAGCAACATGATCGGGGGCTTGGAATGATTGATTTTGCAAATGTTGAACCAATTGTTGAAATTGATCATTCAATCCGCCATCAAATGGTTCTAATGCTCCATCTGAACAAACTATGAAACGTGCATGACGATTTAATGTGCAAACGTGTTCTTCAACTTCTAGTTCGTCAGTTAAACCCAAAGGAAAGCTACTAGTTGTTAAAATTTTTGGAGGTTGATTAGGTTCAAAAATAATTGGAGGAGGGTAGTGACCTGCGCTAGACCACCGAAGGCTATGTGTTTCTAGATTTAAAATACCAACTACAATCGTAATATGTTTTTCAATATTCTCTTGAACTAACATTCCATTTAATTTTTTAATCAACTGTCGCGGTGTTTTTGAACGACCATGAAAGGCAGCCATCCATGAAGTTAATAAACTGCTTGTAACACCGTGTCCCGATACATCGGCAAGATAGAATAAAACCTCTTTATCATTTAATTTCCAATAATCATACCAGTCACCTGATAGATAGGCGGAAGGTTGAAAAAAAGTTTCAACTTCATAATTTAATAAATCAATAGGATTTGGTAATAAACGTTTTTGCAATTCTGCGGCGGAAGGTAAATCGCGACTATCTTGATTGCGTTTATATTGAGCATCAATCCTTGTTAATGCCTTGTTTAAATCTTGAGGTAACTGGTTCCATACCCATCCCGCAAGAGCACCTGCTTCCCATGCTTGAGCTAAAGCACTACCTTCATGCTCAAAAGCAATCACAATGGTAGGTAAACGCCATTTATGAGTCAGGAAATCTTGTACATCTGCAATTGCGATAATTGTTGGATCATATAAATCGAGATCATCTATGTGAATGACTTGTAAGTCTGGTAATGCTTCCAGAGCTTGCTCTAAGAAAGGGATAGAGCGGGTCGGTTTAATAAAATACATAGAAGATATGGTAGTCCTTTTACAAGATCACTTTATCCATCATAGAGGATGTATGATCAAAATCAAGGTATTGCCTTTTTATATGAAGAGTACAATACCTTGATTTCTTCTTTAATTATTTTTTAGTTTTAGTTTGACTATCATCTGGTACATCTTCAGATTCGTCATCATCAATAAAAGATACGTCTGCTGAATTACCTTTTTTCTCAGCAATCTGGAAAGCCTTACGTTGGAGATACAAATCGCGAATCATCGCATATTGATCACCTTGTATGGTTTGATCCAAATCTAGATATTGAGCACGTGTATCAATGGCCTGTAAGACATTAGTTGACCAGTAAAGACCATCTTGGTTATCCATGATGTACTTTTGTGGACGAGCCTGAGAATCTACAGCTAAGCCAATCCCATCACGTAATGTACTCGGTCCAAAGAAAGGCAACATTAAAAATGGCCCAGAAGGAACGCCATAATAACCAAGAGTGACACCAAAGCTTTCATCTTCAGGCGGAAGGCCTAAGCGACTAGCAGGGTCAGCTAAACCTAAAGTTGTTAATGTATTAACAGTAAATCGGCCGAGTGTTTTTGCTGCACGTCCAGGGCGTCCTTGAATTAACTGGTTAACAGCATTCCATGGCTCTCCAAGATTTTTACGGAATTGGCGATAAGAGCCACGCACATCTTCTGGAGTTTTCTGATTATATTGAACTGCAACTGGACGAAGAATATTACGATCCAACATATCATTAAAAGAATAAATCGGACGGTTTAATGACTGTAATGGATCTTTTACTGTATCCGGTTGAGCAGCGTTTGCATTAATTTTTAAATCTTTAGCTTTTAGTGCTTTCAAGTCTTTAATAATTTGTGAGCGGGGGCGGCCCTGCTGAGCCTCTGTCGAAGTAGCATCTTCCGGACTAGCGGCAGATTCTTCAGTAAGATTTTCCTGAGCGTGTGCTGAGGTATAAAGACCCACAGTTAATAAGCTCGATAATAGTAAATTAGAATAATTCATATAATTCCTTAACCGCTAGCCAGGCTCTGTTCAATATGCAGTTGGATAGAGATATATTTTAATACAGAAGCGATAAGCTATTATCAATGTAAAATTGGTCAAATAATATAGAAAAATGACTAAAAAGCCTAAAAAATGATCTGTTGATGCATGGGATGTTAAAAAGGTATTGCAAAGGTAAGTTAATGGTCTATAATGCACATCCATCGGCGGTGATGCAGATAGAAACTTGTTGAAAAACAGTTACTTGAGATTAGGTTGATTGCTTTAAGTGATGAATTTGATGTTAAGTTGGTTTGAGAGATAAGTTTTAAAAATATCGAAATTACCTGTTGACTTTTAAGAGATTAAGAGTAATATAGCCGACCTAGCTTGCTGGTGACGAACCAGGAAGAAGATCATTAAGAGAATTGAAGAACAACTTGTGTGGATTTTTACTGATTGATTAATCGAAATAATTTTCATTGATTGATTGGTTTAAATTACTCGAAGTTTATTTGAGCGAAATTTAAGTCAGTAATTGATGAGCCAGAATTGGCACCTTGTCTATAAATAAGGTGCAAAATGATTTTAACTGAAGAGTTTGATCATGGCTCAGATTGAACGCTGGCGGCAGGCTTAACACATGCAAGTCGAGCGGGGAAAGGTAGCTTGCTACTGGACCTAGCGGCGGACGGGTAATTTCGATATTTT
>NZ_JEYB01000058.1:0-22164 GCF_000582255.1 Acinetobacter sp. 1566109
AGCTCAGCTGGATAGAGCACTTGGCTACGAACTAAGGGGTCGGGAGTTCGAATCTCTCTGAGCGCACCACTTGAAGAATTAACCGCTATATAGCGGTTTTTTTGTGCCTATTTTATATGGATTCTAATAAAAAAGCTGGTGCACATGGCGACCAGCTTTAAAAAGTTCTAAATTCAAAAAAACTATTATCCGAATGTTTTAAAACGACTTTCATCATCAATAAAGGTTTTTTCACCAGCTTTAGCTTCAATAGAACCAAAAACTAACTGAGCTCTTAGCTTCCATTCAGATGGAATATTAAATAAAACATTAATTTTTTCATCAATAATTGGGTTGTAGTGTTGCAATGAAGCGCCAATACCTTGTTCGGTTAAAATGTTCCAGACCGCAAATTGTGCGATTGCTGTTGAATGCTCTGACCAGATCGGGAAATTATCAGCATAAGCTGCAAACTGTTCTTGTAAACCTTTAACCACGTTCTGATCTTCATAAAACAAAACTGTGCCTGCACCAGCAGCAAAACTTTGAATTTTTTGTTCTGTTCCAGATACAGCTTCAGCTGGAACAATACTTTTTAAAACTTCAAGAACTGTATTCCAGAATTTATGATGTGATTGTCCAAATAAAATGACAGCGCGAGATGATTGAGAGTTAAAAGCAGAAGGGCTGTGTCTGATTGCTTCTTGAATTAACTTTTCAATTTCATCATTTGATTGATTTAAGTTATTTCCAATTGCATAAATAGAGCGGCGGTTCTTAATGAGTTCTATAAAAGAAGTTTCATTTGAAGATTCTAGCTCTTGAGCGGCTTTTAAAGCCACATCTTCTTGAGCTGTCGTTTTTTGATTTAAGCCAAATAGTTTTGCAAAGAAAGACATGACGTATTCCACTAAAGAGACAATAGAAGTATTTTATAAATTTAAAGATATGGAATAAGCCTTAAAAATATGAATCTACGTTCTATATATGAAACGAGTAAGCAGCTTGTATGAGTGAAGGCTTTATAGTTCGAGCAAAAATAAAAAATCACTTTTGATTCATTTTAAAGCGTAGATGAATATGCTCTAATAGTTTCGATTTATTCAATATTGATACATAGTGATGACCGAGCAAAAAAGCGCTTTATCTTTACGTTATTATTTAAATTTAGAAGAGTCTCAAGATGGGTTTGGCTTGGTGACATTCGGAAAGAAACAATTCACACGTTTTTTAACCCCTGTTATTAGTATTGCAATTGTTATTTGGGGTTTTTATTTAGGCTTATCAGGCGTTGGTCGCTACTATGTTGCTTTGGGTATTTTTTTCCTGATTATGCAAGGTTTAATGCGCTATTGGCTTTTACCTATGATGTTTAAACGTCAATTTGTTCGTTATCAATTTGGTAAGAGCGAGCAGGGGATCGATTTATACCAAGATTACTTTGAGCTTTATGCCGCTGGCCGTAAACAAGTTGTACAGTATGGTGATGTACAGACTTTTGCCAAAGGTAAACTAACTTATATGCTTGAGTTAAAAAATAAAACGGTCATTATTGTACCGAAACGTGCCTTTGCTCAAGCTTCAGATCAAACTATATTTGAAAATACATTCAAGAAGTAAGTTATTGGAATTATTAGCCGCAACAATAAAGGAAGCCTCATGAAAACACGTCCTTCAAAAATCGTTTGTGTGGGCAGAAGTTATGCTGATCATGTAAAAGAGCTGAACAATGCAATGCCGGGACGACCAGTATTGTTTATCAAGCCTCCAAGTAGTTTGATTGGTTTGGATGACGGTATTTCATGGAATCCTGCTTGGGGTAGCTGTCATTTCGAATGTGAGTTTGTTTTACGTATTGATCAGCCACTAAAAGGAGAAACCGATCCGCAAAAAGTACTACAAGCTATTGGTGCAGTGACTTTAGGATTGGATTTAACATTACGTGACTTACAAAATGAATTAAAAGATAAAGGTCAACCTTGGGAAAGAGCAAAAGCATTTGATGGCTCATGCGTACTTGCGGACTGGGTAGATGTAAGTGAAATTAAGAATTGGGAAGAAACTAAATTTACTTTCCATATTAATAATGAACTGCGTCAAGATGGTAATACCGCCTTACTCATGTTTAATATAGCTTATCTATTAACAGATATTAATCAGGTGTTCTCACTTGAACCGGGCGATGTCATTATGACTGGCACGCCAGCGGGTGTAGGACCATTACATGCTGGTGATCAGCTAAAAATGACTTTGAAAGGTGCGACTCAGGATTTTATTTGGGAAACCTTTGTGAAAGCATAATTTGATTTACCTCACTAAGTTTTGAACCCTATTATTGAACCAATAATAGGGTTTTTTATTATACCCAACATTAATTTATTGATAGAGCTTTCGGAACTGGTCTGGTGTAAAACCCATCCAACGTTTAAACATATATATAAATGCTGATGCACTGGCGTAGCCTAAATCAAAAGCAATATTTTCTATGGTTTTACCTTGATTGAGCATAGTCATCGCTTTCATGACTTTTAGTCTTTGTCTCCACTCATGTAAAGACATTCCTAACTCTTTTTGACTGTAACGAGCTAACGTTCTTTCGGTCATATTGTTCCGTTCAGCAATTTCTTGCAAAGTACTATTGTCAGCAGGACATTGATGTAAATCATTTAGTATTTTGGCTAAGGCTGGATGATTTGTTGTAGGTAAATAACTACCGACCAAATCCGCTTTTATGAGTTGATCTAATAAAACTTGGAGTAGCCGTATATATTCGATCCGGGTTTCATCTTGGGGATTTTGCCTCAAGTGATCGAGTAAAGCAGGTACAAGTGGGGATGTTAATAGGATACCGGCTTTCTGCGGTAACTTTTGGCACAGACTTTCATGAACATATAAAGTTGCATGAGTCACTTGGTTGCGGTTAATTCCGCTATGTTTGGTATAAGGCGGTAACCAAATCCCATTAGGAGGCGGAGTTAAATAATTAATTTGATCAATATTAACTTCGAGTACACCACTAAACGCATAAATAAATTCACCCCATGCATGTGCATGTTGAGGGTAAACCGTCTCTGCGGGCGCATTGCGGATACGGAACCAAAGCAAATCAGGGATGGCGTTATGAGCAGGAATTTCCTGAAAATCCTGCACACGTTGAGCTGATTTTTTCATCTTTGAAAATTGCCTGAAATTGCTTATGTGTTGTCTGTTTTTCACTATATCATGTAAATAAGACAGTTCTATAGTCAGATTTTTCGCTATAAAGAAAGGTGCTATATGGAAGAGCGCAAAAATCTAGATGCCAGAGCCTCGGCTTTAATGGTGCTTTTATGTATGGTGTTAGGGCTGCAACAGGTGGTTCTGAAAATAGCAGCACCAGATATTTCACCGATTATGCAAATTGCTTTACGCTCTGGTTTATCTGCAGTTCTAGTTCTACCTTTATTGTGGCGTGATCATTCGATTCATCTGTTTTCTTATCAGCAATGTAAAGCTGGTGCTCTTGTCGCTTTATTTTTTTCATTAGAGTTTTATTTCGTTACCGAAGCTTTAAAGTTTACTTCGACTTCTCATACTGTAGTTTTACTCTATACCGCTCCAATTTTTGTCGCCTTAGGATTACATTGGAAATTTCCTACTGAACGCTTGAACCGAGCGCAATGGGGAGGTATTGCTTTAGCTTTTATGGGAATTATTATTACATTTTACCCTACAACCACAGCTATAAATGCACCAGCTATAGCGCAAGTTTTATTAGGTGATTTATATGCACTTATGGCTGGACTTGCATGGGCACTGAGTACCATTATCGTTCGTTTATCTTCTTTAGCCCAAGCACCAGCAACTCAAACTTTATTTTATCAATTAACGGGTTGTTTTATTTTATTAATCTCAATCGCTTTTTTGACAGGTCAAACAACTATTCATTTAACAGCTTTAACAATTCTAAGCTTAAGCTTTCAAACTTTAATTGTATCTTTTGCAAGTTTACTATTATGGTTTTGGCTACTCAGAAATTATTTAGCTTCACGATTAGGAGTTTTCTCTTTTCTGACGCCACTATTTGGTGTGCTGTTTAGTGTTTTGTTGTTAAATGAAAAATTAGAAATTAAATTTATTTTTGGAAGTATTTTAGTGCTATCTGGAATAGTTGTGATGAGTCTAAAGCAGGGCCAACCAAACAAAGGTTAAGCCCTGTTGTGAGTTAAATATTATTTCTCTTCAAAAATTGTTGAAAGTGGAATTGAGAGTTTCGCAGCTAAATAGTCATTTGATTCTACTAAAGCAGGGCCAATTCTTTCCATCCATTCATCATCATCATGTACATTTAATACATCCGGACGTAAAGGAAGTGGATAAGGCAATGCAGTAAAGAAGCTCCAAAAATCGACTTGAGATAAATTACGCACTAAAACATATTCATCTTTATCTGTACGTTTCACTAAATTTTGCTCTTCGAGTAAAACCACATAAGCGGGCCAACGGCCAATCTCACCACGGCCTAAAATTGCCAATGCTTCTTTATCACTTACACTTTCACCAAGTTTTTGCTTTTTATAAAATAATTCTAAAATATCAAGTAGCATGAGTACGGGATGTCTTTTTTGTTCTTTACCCGAGTGAAAAGCAGTAAGCGCAAAACTCACCTCGACACCGAGCAACACAATATTCCAAGATAAGAAGACCCATAATAGGAAAATAGGTACTGCTGCAAATGCGCCATATATGATTTCATAACTGGTAAAGTTTGACATCACAAAGCTAAATAAATTTTTGAGTATTTCAAACAGTACAGCACTTAAACAGGCGGCAATTGCTGCTGAAAATAGAGGGACTGTGCGGTTGGGAATAGTCCAATATAAAATGAAAAAACCTAGAACAGTAAGAACAAAAGAAATAAGCCAGAGCAAGAATGCACCATCAAGTTGATAGCCCGTGAAGTTATTACTCAATAAGTTCATAGATGCAACAGTTGATGAAATAACAAATGCACTGCCTAAAATAATCGGACCAAGTGAGATAATGGTCCAATAACGCATAAAGCCAACAATGCCGCTACGGGTTTCTTTTACTCGCCATATACGATTAAAAACAGTTTCAATTGTGGTCAGCATTAAAACTGTGGTGACAAATAGAAATAACACGCCAATCACAGTTAAATTGCTAGATTTTTCAGTAAAAGCATTAAGTGCTTTATCAAATGCAATTGTGCTTTTAGGTAAAAAATTACTATAAATTAAGTGCTGTAACTGTTGTCTGGCTGGTTCTAACGCTTTAATTGAAGAAATAATAACCAAAAATACCGTTAGCATCGGCACAACGGCAAAAAGAGTTGTGTAGGTGAGAGAGCCTGCCTGTTCCCGGCAACGATCAGCTTCGAAACGCTTAATTACGAATAAAATAAATTGAAACCAGGTCTTGTTATAAAAAGGAAGTCTCTTCAAAAAACGTTCTAACATGCGTCATCTATCCCGATTTTTTTAATCATGATGTGGGTGATTGATATTCACCGGTGTATTCGGTTGAGAACACTATGGTTGGTGTGAGGAAAACTTTAACCTAAAGAATAAAAAAGTATTCTGAAAGTTCCCTATGTATAATGGTAACAAAAGGTAGTAAAAAGCTTTTACAAATATTTGTTACGGTTGCCTTTAAAAATCAATCACCTTTAAAATTTCATAAAATTGGCTAAGCCAAAAAAATAAAAAATACCGTATAGTGTTCTTTTTAACAAAATTCATGAAACCGATGCAACCTTACATTCTTGTGCTTTATTACAGTAAATATGGTTCTACTAAAGAAATGGCGCATCTTATTGCGAATGGTGTTGAATCTGCAGGTATCAGTGTAAAAATACGAACAGTACCCAATATTGCAACAGTTGTAACTGAGGCTGAACCGAGCATTCCCGAAGAAGGCGATATTTATTGTACTTTAGAGGATTTAGCCAATTGTGCAGGCTTGGCTCTAGGGTCTCCAACCCGCTTTGGTAATATGGCGAGCGAAATGAAGTATTTTTGGGATCAGACCACAAGTCTTTGGTTAAATGGTGCTTTGCATGATAAACCAGCATGCGTTTTTACTTCTTCTGGTTCAATGCATGGTGGACAAGAAAGTACTTTGTTGACGATGTTACCTCCATTATTTCATCACGGCATGATGATTTTAGGTTTGCCAAATTCTATTCCTGCGTTGTCGAATACGAAAACTGGCGGAACTCCTTATGGTGCAAGCCATGTGAGTGGTCCTAGACATGACCAAAGTTTAAGCCAAGATGAAAAGCTTTTATGTGAAGCACAAGGTAGACGTTTAGGTGAAGTGGTAAAAAAGCTTTGCCTATAGTTTTATAAAAATAAAAAAAGAGCGAAAGTCCGCTCTTTTTTTATTGAAACAATTTTATTCTTTAACAAAAGTTACTGTGCCATCAGTAAGTGATTTAACACGTGCTAATGATTCAACGCGGTAACCTTTCTCAAGCAATAAATCACGGCCAGGTTGGAATGATTTCTCAATCACAATACCAACACCTACAACCTCTGCGTTTGCTTGGTGAATTAAGTCAATCAAACCAAGTGCAGCTTGACCATTTGCCAAAAAGTCATCAATTACTAAAGCTTTATCGCTTGAGTTGATGTGTTTATTTGAAATAGCAATAGTACTTTCTGTTTGTTTAGTAAAACTAAACACTTTGGCGCGATATAAATCGTCTTTCAAAGTCAGCGATTGATATTTACGAGCAAAAATCACAGGTACACCAAGTTCTAAACCTGCCATGATTGCTGGCGCAATACCTGAAGCTTCAATGGTAATAATCTTGGTAATCCCTGCATCTTTGAAGCGAGCGGCAAATTCTTTACCAATCTGCTGCATGAGGACAGGGTCAATTTGGTGATTTAAGAAAGCGTCGACTTTCAACACTTGATCAGATAGAACGATACCTTCTGTTAAGATTTTCTGTTCTAGTGCGTGCACGGGAGAATCCTCTAGACGGATGCTTTTAAAGCAAATGCGTATTTTAAAAAGCATCCGAAAAAATGCAAGCTTTAATTCGTTTTACCGCTATAACTTGTTAATAACAAACCATAAGATGTTTTGCCATCAATATGACTTACCTTAACCGGTAAGTAGTCTAATTTAGGCGCTAGCCAAAAAATCGTACTACGATCTGGTCGGCCATGTTCTAAGACAACTTTTACAGTATCAAAAGTGCCATAAGAAGTTTTAATTTTTTCGCTGCCTTGTTTTACAAAACGGCGGTTTTCAACTTCTTTTGCATCGGCAAGAGGATACGAAGACTTAAGTGAACCATTTTTTAAATCTTCACGCACTTGCAATTCAGCATTTAGCTCGTCAAGTACGCCAGGCTGCCAAGCAAATGTTCGTGCTTTATCATCTTTCTTGGTGCTAATTGTCTTATTGCCAGGGTTAAAATTAATATTCATAGTATTGTTATGAATTAAAATTTTACTGGTACGGCTAAAGCTTTGTGATCCGATTTTGCCATTTGCAAAACTAAATTTACTTGTTTCGCTCGCAGAAGCAATTCCGCCTGCTTTTGCAGTGAATAGATAAGTCCAGTTATTGCCTTGTTGACTAAGTGCGCGTGTTGCTGAACCCATGCCTTTATTATTATAGGTAAACTGATAATTTGCCTGAAATGGGCTCATGGCAAGTGCATGGCTAGAGAAACTTGCAATAAGCAAAGTTGTCGAAATACCAGTTGCGATGCTGAATGATTTCAGAAATTTTGTTGCCATAAGTAAATATCCTTGTACAGACTGAAAGGTCAGTGCTGATGCATCTATGACTTTTGCATATTATGCCTGTTGATCATGGAGAAAAAATCAGGATTTATGCTAAATATGTAATCTCTTTGTGTTTTTTAACAATGAATTTCTTTAGCTCATACAGTTGTTATGCATCTTTTTGCTGTATTGGCGTAATTTCAGTGTCTTCAAGATCATCTTCAAAATCATCTTCTTGGTCTCGGAAAAGTAACGCGGCAAGATTGACGTTACCAAAGACGACTAATTCTGCTTCACGTACTCGAGCATAGTTGATATGTACCTTTCCTAAAGTTTCAATAATGCTGGCTTTTTTACCGAACCAACGATTTAGGTCTAGAAAGATAAGGTCATCTTTTTCTTGGGCTACGTTAAAACGCTCTAAAATCATGCCCAATGGATCTTTTTTTAGAATTTTGTGATAGTAAAAAATAGCAGCTTTTACAGCAATCTTTTGCCAGAAATTTTTATATTTAGCTTCTACAATTTGTGTATTACTAATTTGTTCAAATACAATAAGTTGCTGTTCTTTGTTGAATTCCATCTGTATCAATTTTAAGTCGACAGATAAAGTTGTCTCTAAACCTTTAACATGCATTGTGGCATATAGCCTTAACCAGTCATGATAAAGGTCTGCATGTAGATCATCTAAAAACTCGACATTATTAGTCACGTAACGTTCTAAGGTCGCATTTAGAAAAGTTTGCGACAATGTAAAATCTCTTTCTTCCTCAATGAAGGCTTCAGCTTTTCGGTAGACTTTATGAAGACGTTTGACTAATGAGGAAAATAGCGTTTGCATAAAAGAACTTCCAGAAGATGAATTATTAAAGAAACAACACACTCTTTATTATGTTAAAAACAGGTTTTGATATTGCAGTGTAACAAATTTAATTGATACATTTTCACAAAATGAAAATGGATAAAAACCTATATTTGAAGTGAATCACACTTTTATCCATATTTGAATATCAGTTTGTATTTTGTTCGGTTATTAATACTCTGGGGAAAAGGCATTTATATGCTTTTAAGATTATGTTGAAAAAAAGAAGTCTTTCTATAGAGCCTTTTCATTATTGGTGGCAAGACCGAGTCTTTATTGTCGCGATAATACTCGCAATCTTATTGCATACTTTTGTGCTGCTCATCCATTTTGCGATGCCTGCACCATCAGAACAATCGACTAAAGAAATTGCGATATCGGTTCGTCCTACAGGAGAGATCGTTAAGCATGCAGACTTTTTAGCTCAAGCAGACCAGCAGGGTTCGGGAACTTTTCGAGCGGCTCATCGAATGTCCAGTAATTCTCCGACGCCTATGCCGACTGATGCTTCAACTGGCGAAGCTCAGTTAGACACTTTGGAAAAAGTGCGGCAACAAAGAGAACTTAAATTTGAAGAAAAAGTATTAATGACTGTGTTGAGTTGGCAGAAACAAGCAGAGGAGAGCCAAAGGAAAAAAGCACTTGAACAGTTACAGAGCCAATTTCAAGCAAAAGCCGCAATGGTCGCGAGCCTTGAAGCTCAATATTTGCAACGTCAGCAAGATTTCAGCCGCCAACAAAAAATAAAAACAGTAGATGGTATTCAAGCCAAGAAAGATGCCTCAGCAGCTTATCTAGATAAATTCCGTGAAAAAGTAGAGCTTTACGGTAACCGCTATTATCCAGAAGAAGCCAAGCAGCAACAGCTAAAAGGTGAAGTCCGCCTTATGGTAATTTTAAATGCTCAAGGGGGAATTCGTGCAATTCGTTTACTTGAAAGTTCAGGACATCCAGTTTTAGATGAGGCAGCAAAGGCATCAGTACGTCGTGGAGCACCGTTTGGTCGTTTTGATACAAATATGAAGGATATTTCCGAGCTACGTATTGTACGTACTTGGCGTTTTGATCCAGCTGAAGCCGAGTTTGAAGTTCATTAATGAAAAAATGTGGATAACTTTTAGGATATCCACATTTTAAAATGAATTAAGAAGCTATTTGCGTTCTTAATAGTTTGAGAGAAATTGGTTATTCCTGATAAGGATTAGCAATATTGAGTTTAGCTAAAATTTCGATCTCTAAACCTTCCATTTCTTCTGCATCTTCATCACTTATTTCATGGTCATAGCCGAGTAAGTGCAGAACACCATGTACTAAAAGATGTGCAAAATGATTTTGGGCAGTTTTCTTTTGTTCCAGAGCTTCTTGTAGTACCAGTGGAATACAAATCACCAAATCACCTAGTGGTAATGCATCAAGCATTGGTAGGACTTCTTCGGGAATGTCGCTTGGAAACGAGAGAACATTGGTGGGTTTATCTTTCTCACGATATTGCAAGTTAAGTTGATGGCTTTCTTCCAGATCAACACAGGCAACACCAATTTCACAGTCTTCTTTGTAGCCAACGTGGCGTAAAGTTGTCTCAATAATTTTTTTGAGTTGAGCTCGTTTGAGCTCTAACTCAGGGGATTGAAAGTCTTGTTGTAAACTTAAACTGATTTTCAAAGTGAATCCTTAGGCATCCTGATGTTGCAGGTCTGCTGCTGTATCGTTTTCAGCGACTAATGCTTCTTGGCGTGCTTTACGTTCAGCGCGTGCTTCAGCATTAAGACGCTGTTGTTCACCATCCCAACCTTCATACGCTTCAACAATTTTTTGAACAAGTTGATGACGTACAACGTCGCGAGAATGGAAACGGGTAATATGAATTTCTTTAATATTCTCAAGTACACGAAGGGCGTGTGCCAAACCGGATTGTTGGCCTCGAGGTAAATCTACTTGGGTAATGTCACCTGTAATCACTGCACGAGAGCCAAAACCTAAACGGGTCAAGAACATTTTCATTTGTTCAGGCGTAGTGTTTTGCGCTTCATCCAAAATTACAAATGAATGGTTAAGTGTACGGCCACGCATATAAGCAAGAGGCGCCACTTCAATCACTTGACGCTCGATTAACTTGGCAACTTTTTCAAAGCCAAGCATTTCGTAAAGGGCATCGTAAAGAGGACGTAGGTATGGATCAATTTTCTGGGTGAGATCACCCGGTAAGAAACCGAGCTTTTCTCCTGCTTCTACCGCAGGGCGAACAAGTAAAATCCGCTGGATTTCATTACGCTCTAACATGTCGACTGCGGCGGCAACTGCTAAATAAGTCTTACCTGTACCAGCAGGGCCTACACCAAAAGAAATATCGCTTTGTAAAATACGTTGTACATAGCGTTTTTGATTGGCACCACGTGGATTAATGCGACCTTTTCGAGTCTGGAAATAGACATCCATTGGCGCATCATGCTCTTCCATCTCTTCACCAACTAACTCGAAATTACGTTCAGTTTGTGAAGATTGAATCAAGAGATGTAATAGATCAGCACTGATTTGCTGAGACTCTTCAGTTTCTTCGTAGAGTCGTTGCAATAATGCTTCGGCTCTCCCAACAGCATCTATCTCACCATCTATGTGAAAAACATCTCCACGATGAGTAATTTTGACATCTAAACGCTGTTCGATTTGCTTAAGGTGCCCATTATAGGCACCCAAGATGCTCTTTAAACGTTCCATTGAAATTTCAGGAAATGTTACGGTACGTCGAATCGCTGCAGTCAAGAGAAAACCTTTCAGTAGACTTTAGAATACCTCTACATTACGCCACGTCAGGCTCAAGATTCAAGAGTTCACCGTAAACTAAATTTAAAGTTTTAATTTCAGTAATCTCGATCTCGGCAAAACGGCCAACCCAAGAAGCATCACCTACAAAAGTTACTAAGCGAGTATTGTCTGCTGTACCTACTAAAATATTAGGGTCTTGATCAGACACTTTCTCGATAAGTACACGTTCAATTTTGCCAAGCATTGCATCAGTTTTCTCAATACTTGATTGCTTAATGACTTGTTGAACTTGTGCTAAACGTTCTTTTTTAACATGTTCAGGAGTTGTATCTGGTAAGTCAGATGCTGGTGTACCCGGGCGTTTTGAGTAAACAAAGCTATATGAGTGATCGAAGTCTAAATCTTTGATAAATTGCAATGTTTCTGCAAAGTTTTCGTCAGTTTCGCCTGGGAAACCAATAATAAAATCGCTCGATAAATGCATATCCGGACGTATTTTACGTAACTTAGCAATCTTGTCGATGTATACATCAATAGTGTGATTTCGCTTCATTGCTTTAAGTACATCATTTGATCCACTTTGTACAGGCAAATGTAAGTGTGAAACCATTTGAGGTAAATCTTCATAACACTGAATAAGTTCATCGGAGAACTCAAGTGGATGTGAAGTTGTATAACGTAAACGGCCAATTCCAGGAATTTCTGCAACGAGTCGTAACAATTCAGGGAAGGTACAAATACCACCTTCGAATGTTTCACCACGATATCCGTTTACATTTTGACCAAGTAAGCTAATTTCACGAACGCCTTTTTCAGCAAGACCCGCGATTTCTGCAAGCACATCATCAAGTGGACGAGAAACCTCTTCGCCACGAGTATATGGAACCACACAGAAAGAGCAGTATTTAGAGCAACCTTCCATAATAGAAACGAATGCTTTGAAACCTTCTACGCGCGGTTCAGGTAAGAAGTCGAACTTTTCAATATCCGGGAATGAAATATCAACGAGCTTAATTTTTTCTTTTTTCGGCTTTTCCACTTGTGCATGATGTTGGTCAAGCATTTGTGGTAAACGGTGTAAAGTTTGTGGGCCAAAAATCATGTCGACATATGGCGCACGTTTTTGAATGTTGTCACCTTCTTGAGATGCAACACAACCACCTACACCAATCACAAGATCAGGATTTTGTTCTTTTAGTTTGCGCCAGCGGCCTAATTCACTAAATACTTTCTCTTGTGCTTTTTCACGGATAGAACATGTATTCATGAGCAGAATATCTGCTTCATTAGGGTTAGTTGTTAAAACATAACCGTGAGAATCCCCTAAAAGGTCTGCCATACGGTGACTGTCATACTCATTCATCTGACACCCTTGAGTTTCAATATATAATTTCTTTATTGAAACATCAGTGGTGTGCGTTGGCTGGGTAACAGTGTTTTCTGAGGCAGCTTTGGCACCATTGGGAATGAAGGTTTGAACCGTCATGTAGGCTCCTAACAGATCGATCTAGATAAATAATAAAATGACCCAAAACGGGTCAAACCGATCATTATAGCAGTATTTGAGCCAGACAGATAACAATAAACTGCCATAAGCTGCACATGATTTATGAAGACAAATGACATAAATTTTAATGATGTCGAATCAGATAGTTACATAACACAACAAAAGAATGTACGAAGAATAATTAAACTATGCCTAAAGGTGGATAGTCAGGGTTTAGCACATTTATGAGACCAGGTAAAAAGAGCTCATCAAACAAGAGTCGTGTGATGAAAAATAAATATGCACATCGTAGCTGGTTAGGAGCTGTGTGTTTACTTGGTTGTTCATTGTCTTATGCCGCAGAAGAACAATTTAACGATGCATTAAATGCCGCCAATAGTGGTAATACTGCTTTATTAGATCAATATCAGGCTGCAATGCAAAATGATGTGCTGGGCTATTATCCTGAATACTGGAAGTTAAACAGTAATTTAGGATTTCAATCTCCAACTTCAATTGTAAGTTTTGCGCAGCGCTATCCACAATCTGCTATGGCAGAGAAGCTTGCAGCGGATTATGTTGAAGAAAAAGTTAAACAAGCTGATTTTGTATCTGCACAGCCATTGTTACCTTATGTCTCTAACCCTGACCCAGCCGAAAATTGTGCTTTGGCACAGGTACGAGCTAAAAGTGGTGATGCATTGGTATTTGCAGAATATAAAGATGTTTGGTTAGCCACTGAGTCACAACCAGACTCTTGTGTTGGGCTAGGCCGTATGATGCTTACCAGTCCATTAATGAGTACCCAAGATAAGCAACAGCGTCTGTGGGTACAGCTACGTTCAGGCTTATCAGGACAAGCTCTTGCAACTGCTCAAAGTCTTGGAATGAATCTTTCTTTGGCTCAGCTCAACCAGATTCAGGCGAATCCTCTTAATTATTTATGGACCGCTCCAAAGACCAACGATGTAGATTATGCCTATTTGATTTTCGCATTAGGTCGTTTAGCGAATAATGATTTAGGTAATGCTTTTGCAAATGTACAGCGTGTAGCGCAAGGTACTCCAGAGAGCGTGCAAAAGTATCTTTATCGAACCGTGGCTTATATCGGTGGCACTACGGTGATGAAAAATAACTTTAACCGTGAAGTACTTCAATATTTTGATGCTAGCTATGGTTATCCGCTAAGTCCTGAAGAAGCTGAAATTTATGCACGACAAGCTATTCGCTTTAGCGCATGGGAAAGCTTAATTCGTGCGATTGATAGCATGTCAGTTTCCCAGAAACAAGAAGATCGCTGGCAATATTGGTTAGCCCGTGCGACAGAACAACGTGGCGATAGTAACTCTAAAAACACGGCACAGCGTATTTATAAAAAATTAGCTGAAAGTGGGGATGATTATCACAATCTTCTTGCAAAAGACCGCCTAGGTGTACGTTATAACCATCAGCCATATAACGACGAGCCGACTGCAAGCGATTTACGCCGTCTAGATCAAAATATTCACTTTAATCGTGCATTTACTTTAAGACGTATTAACGCAAATCCAACGTATACCAACCGTGAATGGAACTGGGCAGTCCGTCAAGCATATCTTCAGCATGACGATGGATTATTATTGGCTGCGGCAAAACGTGCTCACGATATGGGATGGTATGATCGTGCAATTTACGCAGCAGATCGTACAACGAATAAACATAATGATATGTATCGTTATGTGACTCCGCATAAGACTAATGTCGTAAGTCATAGTTACAATGCTGGAATTGATCCTGCGTGGGCTTATGGTTTAATGCGTCAAGAAAGTCGGTTTGTTACCTCGGCACGTTCTCATGTAGGAGCTGGTGGCCTTATGCAAATTATGCCTGATACAGCAAAGTTGATTGCTCGTCAGATGGGGGAGACATATAATCCGGCGGCGTTAAGTGAAATGAATACCAATATTCGTTATGGAACATTTTATTTATCAATGATTCAAGGGCAGTTAAGCAATAACCCTGTTTTAGCGACAGCAGGCTATAATGCTGGCCCAAATCGTGCAAGACGTTGGCAACCCGATTACCAACCGATTGAAGCTGATCAATATACAGAAACCATTCCATTGCTTGAGACTAGAGATTATGTCAAGCATGTCATGACAAATGCGACCCATTATGGAGTGGTGTTGGGGCAAGGCGCTCAGTCGCTAATACAGCGTATGAAAGTCATTCCAATGCGATCATCACCTTAATTTTAGATGATGAATGATGGAACATTCTTTTAATTGGCATAACCAAGTTTTAATTAAATGAAATATAGATATCTAGGACTTCATCCAATATCGCAACTTGCATGGTGGCTCATCTGTGCAAGCATTGGATTGATGAGTTCTGTTTTACATGCGGAACCTGTAAACGTGCAAGGTTATGTCATGCATGTTCAGATGACGCCTGCTGTCTGTTCGTTAGATCCTTCTAAACAGAAGCAGCGTAAATGTCTTGAAGGGTACTCACTCACAATTACGGGTTTAATGCCTGAAACAACTAGAACGGACTGTTCAACTGAAAGTTCTGCCACCCTTTCGCCCTTGCAAGCTAAAGTTGTTGCTCGAGTGATGCCAGACAACAACGCTCGTGTGCAACTTTGGAAGAGTGTTGGTGGCTGTGTACCTATGAACGCCAGTCAGTATTTCCGTACAATTATTAACTTCGCTGAACGATTAAAAATACCTGCCAATTTAACTAGTTCTAGTAATGTAGAAATGCAACAATCTACATTACGTCAACAATTTACAAAGCTTAACCCGAGTTTGCCACAAAATGGCATTCGTTTTTCGTGCCAACTTTCACGTTCCGATGTTGTACTTACTGAAGTTAAAGTTTGCTACACAGTAAATGGCCAATATAAGCAATGTTCAAATCATGTAGTCTCTAATTGCCCAAGTGAAATTACAATTAAAGGTAGCTATTAAGAGTAGCTACCATTTCACAGAAAAATGCTCACCATACATTGAATCTATTTGTAAAGGTTAATTTGTATTTTCTATCAGACTTTTGGTGAAAATGAGTCGCTTTTACATGCATCTGCAACTTCTTTAGAGTACAATCTTTGCCGTTTATGATGATTTGGTTAAGTAGAATCGCTATTTAGCCCGATTAAGGACACTCATTGGAGACAATTACATGAAGCAACCCGTTCGTGTTGCCGTGACTGGCGCTGCAGGTCAAATTGGTTACAGCTTATTATTCCGTATCGCAAGCGGTGAAATGTTAGGTAAAGATCAACCTGTTATTTTACAATTGCTTGAAGTTCCAGTTGAAAAAGCACAACAAGCGCTTAAAGGCGTAATGATGGAACTTGATGACTGTGCTTTCCCTTTATTGGCTGGCATGATCGGGACTGATGATCCTAAAGTTGCATTTAAAGATGCTGACTATGCATTATTAGTTGGTTCTCGCCCACGTGGTCCTGGTATGGAACGTGCTGACTTGTTAAAAGTTAACGGTGAAATCTTCATTGGCCAAGGTCAAGCATTAAACGAAGTTGCTAGCCGTGACGTTAAAGTATTAGTTGTAGGTAACCCTGCAAATACAAACGCTTACATCGCAATGAAATCTGCTCCAGATCTTCCAGCGAAAAACTTCACAGCAATGTTACGTCTTGACCACAACCGTGCATTGACTCAAGTTGCTCAAAAAGCTGGTGTTGCAGTTGCTGACATCGAAAAATTAACAGTTTGGGGTAACCACTCTCCAACAATGTATGCTGACTACCGTTTTGCTACTGCAAATGGTGAAAGCTTAAAAGACAAGATCAACGATCCAGCTTGGAACAAAGACGTATTCCTTCCAACTGTTGGTAAACGTGGTGCTGCGATTATCGAAGCGCGTGGTTTGTCTTCTGCTGCTTCTGCTGCTAACGCTGCAATCGACCATATGCGCGATTGGGCACTTGGTACAAACGGCAAGTGGGTAACTATGGGTATTCCATCTGATGGTTCTTATGGTATTCCTGAAGGCGTTATGTTCGGTTTCCCTGTAACAACTGAAAACGGTGAATACAAAATCGTTCAAGGTTTAGAAATCGATGAATTCAGCCGTGAGCGTATCAACTTCACTCTAAACGAGCTTGAAGAAGAACGTGCAGCAATTGCTGACATGCTAAAATAATTCATTAGTTAAATGAATTGGAAAAGCACTCTCTTGTAGGGTGCTTTTTTATATTTGAAATTTAATAAGAACACACAAAAAACAACAAGAAAATATAGACCTAGATATACAACTAACATCTATTGTTGCTAGATTATTGAAAAGAAGCCATGGGAGAATAACAATGTTTGAACAGCAACCGACATTACAACTTTTATTCGAGCAATTGGGTTTAGATGCTGATGACGCGAGTATTGAAAATTTTATAAAAACGCATCAGTTACCCGCTGAGCAGAAGTTACATGAAGCATCTTTTTGGTCCCAAGGTCAAAGTGATTTCCTAAAAAGCCATTGGGAAAAAGATGATGAGTGGATTGTCGTCATTGATGAACTTAATGAGCAGCTACACGAAGATAGTGTAAAAAAATAACCAAATAAAAAGGCCTGTTTATAAATAACAGGCCTTTTAAAATTCACACTTTAGTGAGTTTTGAATTTTAATAATTCTTTATACCATGGCTCATGGCGTATTGGATGAAATACCGGATGTTCATGAACCAACTCAAGATCACATTGAGCAGTTGATAAATATTTTGTAAGCCAATGTCGGGTAAGAGCTGGTTTTTCCTGCGCTGCCGAAGCATAAGCCAAGAAAAAGTATATATCACTATGGTGATGGTGAGCTAAGGGCTTTAAAATTTGCTGTGCAATGAGCGCAAAGCGTTTTTCTTTATTTAGCTCAAAATAAATCATATACGCTTTAGCTAAATGAAGAGATAAATTCAAATACAAACGCATCGGCATTTCATCGTATTCCATACGAGCTTGCTCAAGCAAAACAATAGCTTCTTGCAAAAAATGAATTTGCTCTTGACGAACACGGCTTAATACAACGAGCTGCATACGTAAATCTGCACGTTCCAAAGCAAGTTCGGGCGTATTCTCAGTTAAATAGAGTTGGTCTGTTTCACCAATTCTGCTCACAATCATTTTTGTTTCAATAGACATACGCCTTCGCCCTTTTTAATCAATAGCTCTTATATCGGGTTTATTTAAGAAATTTAAAGAGCACTTATCTAACCCCAAATCGAGTTTCCACTACGAAGCCAAGCTGTAATTGATAAACGCTGCTGTTTAGAAACTAAAACTTCATGAAGCAAATTACTTTGGAAAATAACTAGGCGATTAGGTTCTGGCGTAATAATGTGCCAAATATCATTTTTGTCCTGCAAGCGTAATTGTCCTCCCCAATCATCCTGCCATTCAGGATGTAAATAATAAACAGTAGAAATAATACGATCATTTTTTTGTTGAGGATTATCTCGATGTAATGCATAAAATTCACCTGCGTTATAACAGGCAAAATGCGCTTCAACCTCTTTAATTCCTAAAAAGAAAGCTTGATTTAGATGTTGGCAAAATGAAGTTAGGGTTTCGACATGTTGTTCGGCAATAGGAAGTGACTCATTAATCCATAAAATATGATCGCTTCGAATAGTACTCACTACACCATTTTGAATCCCTGCTTCACGGAACTCATCAAAGTGATGACTACACTCTGTGGCAACTTGAGCAAGATACTCAGTAGAATAAGCATGGTTTACAATTGCAAAACCATGTGCATTTAAGTCATCTAAAATCTGGTTCAGATTCCAACTGTCAGGAAGTGGTCGAGAGCGCATATAACCTCATATCGATCGTAAGAAAATCAAGCAGCCTTATTTTAGATGATCACAACCTTACGAAAGAATATTTTTTTCATGTTAAACTATTCGTTGAATTGAGGAATTAAAGTCAACATGAATTACCGTCACCATTTCCATGCGGGCAACTTTGCAGATGTTATGAAGCATGTGCTTTTGCTACAGCTTCTCAACCGTTTAAATGCTAAAGATAAACCTTATCGTTATATCGATACGCATGGAGGGGCAGGAAAATATGATCTATCTCAAGCACCTGCACAAAAGTCAGGAGAATTCCTAACGGGTATTCATCGTCTTGTACAGCTTTCTGAAATGGAAAAGCGTCAAGCTCCTGAAGCAATCCAGCAATACTTAAAACTTGTAGAAGAATTACGTACTGAAGAAGGTAAAGGTAGCTATCCGGGTTCTCCTTGGTTTGCTTTGCAAGGTATGCGTGAAATCGACAAAGCGACTATATTTGAAATGCAGCGCGATGTTTTTCAGCAATTACGTCATAACATTCGCGATAAACGTGCAGGTTTACATGAGCGTGATGCATATGAAGGTCTGCTCGGTGTAATTCCACCGAAAGAAAAGCGCGGTCTGGTTATGATTGACCCGCCTTACGAATTAGAACGTAAAGACTTTCCACAATTGGTTGAGCTCTTACAAAGCGCTTATAAGAAATGGCCAACAGGTGTCTTTGCAGTTTGGTATCCAATCAAAGACCGCGCAATGATTGAACGTTTTGAAAAGAAAATGTTCAAAACTGGAATTCGCCGTCAATTAATTTGTGAAATTTGTGTATGGCCAGATGACACACCTGTAGGTCTGAATGGTTGTGGTTTATTGGTAATTAACCCACCTTGGCAGTTTTCTGAGCAAGCAGACCAAGCCCTACAATGGTTATTTCCTCACTTACGTATGCAAGAAACAGGTGGTCACGCTGCTGTTCGCTGGTTAGTGGGTGAGTAATAATTAATCTAAATCAATGCACATGTTTGGAATAGAAAATAATGACAAATGCGCCTAAACCAGAGCAAGATTTAACTCATAATGAACATTCTTTTGATGGGATTACGTTCGAAGTGGTTGAAGAAGAAGATAATCCGGAAGGACAAAAAGTGAAGCGCCGAGGTATTTATCTTTGGCCTAACTTAATCACGACAGCCGCTTTGTTGTCTGGTTTCTATTCCATTATTGCAAGTATGAATGGCGAATTTACACAAGCGATCTATGCTATTTTTCTTGCTGCTTTGTTCGATGGATTAGATGGTCGTGTTGCCCGAGCTATTGGTGCTCAAAGTGCTTTTGGTGAGCAATATGATTCTTTATCTGATTTGTTAGCATTTGGTGTGGCGCCAGCAATGCTAATGTATAGCTGGAGTCTCCATGATTTAGGTCGCATCGGCTTAGCATGCTGTTTTGTTTATACGGCTTGTGCAGCATTCCGTTTGGCGCGTTTTAATGTTCAAATTGGAGTAGTTGATAAACGCTATTTTATTGGTATTGCAAGTCCATTAGCTGCAATTATCATTATTTCGCTTGTATGGGTGGCTCGTGATTATCCGTTTATTTTCGATTTACGTGATATTGCGATTCAGGTCATTAATGCGGTAATCATGGTTGTTGTTGGTTTACTTATGATTTCCAATATTAAATATTATTCATTTAAGCAAATGGACCGCAAACGTGTTCCTTTTGTAGTTATGTTGCCGGTAGTACTGATTTTTGCAGCAATCACTTATAATATCCCAATGGGTATTCTGATTGTTTCAATCATCTATGCTCTATCAGGTTTTGTTACCACACTTTTAGCTAAAAAAAATAACGAGACTATCAAAACATAAATTAGATGAGGTTCAGTATGCCTAAGTTGATGAGTCCAATAAATCAATTACAGCAACTGAGCCTCAACTCAAATGAGGGTGTTGTTTATCAACCCGCTAGAGGCTTCTTTAAAGTTGTCTATCAAGGCTTAATCCTTCCAAATTTACCGGCCCCACTTCGTTATTTTAATTATATTAGTCTAATCGGGCAGCCTAGAATTCCACTTTGCTATAACGCAAACAGTATTGTGACTTCAGCAATTGATACAGCAACAGTACTGGTGAGTAACAGCCTACACAGTGTAAGTCACTTAAAAACCTATTCTATCCGAAGACAATGTCAACTTACTCCTAATAGTTACCAATTTGATAAAACAGATCTTATTGAATGGCAAATTCCAAGAGTTCAGCTTAGACGAACAGATTCTGAAATGAGTTGTGACTTAGTTGTCCAAACACCTTCTGATATTTCCAATTCTTCAGCACTACAGTGGGGAATATCTGACTACTGGTCTGTTTTGTGTCATTGTGAAGGAGAGATTTTATATAAAGGGCAGAAATATGAAGTCAATGGATTAGGACGTTTTAAACATGCTCGGGCCTTGCATTTACCTTTCTTATCTTTATGTTTTTATACCTGCCAGATTATTAATTTAAATGAAACAACACAAATCACACTTTCTCAAATAAGAAATCAATGGAATATTATTCTGTTTTCACGTTTAGATATTCAAGAGCTAGGAAAGCCTGCTGTCACATTTACGGAAGATGTTAATTTCCATATCCATCGGGTTTATCCAAAGGTTGAAACACCACATGGACGTGAAATGTATTTACCTCGAGAGTTTTCTTGGCAATGTAAAAAAAATGGAAAAGTAATTTTCGAACTCTATGCAGAAAGTCGTGGTGATTACAAATTTGGATTCGCTGCTGGATATATTGGAAGTTTCCGTTACCAGCTAAGTTGGAATGATCAATGCCTTCAAGGAGAAGGTGGATATTGTGAATATATCGATTGCCGTCCATTAAGATGGCAAGAGAAGAATCAAGATGAGAAAATCCTAGATAAATTGATGCTTTTACAACCGTGTTTATATAAAAAATGAATATTTTTATCATTTTTGATCAAAAAGCGAACTATCGTTGCGCTAATATTAAAAAAGGTATTGCAAAGGTAAGTTAATGGTCTATAATGCACATCCATCGGCGGTGATGCAGATAGAAACTTGTTGAAAAACAGTTACTTGAGATTAAGTTGGTTGCTTTAAGTGATGAATTTGATGTTAAGTTGGTTTGAAAGATAAGTTTTAAAAATATCGAAATTACCTGTTGACTTTTAAGAGATTAAGAGTAATATAGCCGACCTAGCTTGCTGGTGACGAACCAGGAAGAAGATCATTAAGAGAATTGAAGAACAACTTGTGTGGATTTTTACTGATTGATTAATCGAAATAATTTTCATTGATTGATTGGTTTAAATTACTCGAAGTTTATTTGAGCGAAATTTAAGTCAGTAATTGATGAGCCAGAATTGGCACCTTGTCTATAAATAAGGTGCAAAATGATTTTAACTGAAGAGTTTGATCATGGCTCAGATTGAACGCTGGCGGCAGGCTTAACACATGCAAGTCGAGCGGGGAAAGGTAGCTTGCTACTGGACCTAGCGGCGGACGGGTAATTTCGATATTTT
>NZ_JEYB01000059.1:0-21721 GCF_000582255.1 Acinetobacter sp. 1566109
CTGGTATGGAGTCAGTCAATGAGTTTAATCGTTCAACATAACGTTTTAATTCATCGTCATCTGTTTCCAAAGCCAGCGCTATTACATACTTTGCGTAATCTTTATTTTGGACCACATACAATGCATCTATGACCCTCCCTGTGACCCTACGCATACGCACATATATTTGTGTGGACACTGAAAAAGCTTCCGCATTGGCTACAAAACCATTCCCCATCATATCTTTCATTTATATTCCCCTATGCTTTCAAATCATAAAATTGGTTAAAAACCATTTAATAAATAAGCTTTACTCATAGAGGCTTAGCAAAATACATACCAGTTTATAGGATTTAAGCTTTAAAAATCAGTTTATTGGTTGCCAAGTGATAGGTTGCAATAATTTAAAAACCTTTACACATCAAAATAAGTTAAACTTTGCATCGTTAATATTTATATGTTTTGGTCAATCGAGTTTATGAATACCTCTTTACGTTTAAACCACTATTGGATTACTTGTGCTGATGGTTTAGAAAGCCTCTTACAAGAAGAAATAGAACAGCTTGGCACCAAAGTGACAGAACGTAAAGCTGGACGTTTAATCATTGAAGGAACACTTGAACATGCTTATCGCATTTGCATGTGGTCACGTCTTGCCTCTCGTGTTTTACTTCCAATCCATACTTATGAACTTGAACACACACATGATGCACGTGATGTAGCGGAAGAGCTTTACGAAGGTGCAATGAGCTTTGACTGGTCACTTATTTTTGCACCACAAAGTACCTTTGCTATTCGCTTACATGCAGAGCGTGAAATTAAAGTTAATACCCAATTTGCAACGCTTAGAGCAAAAGACGGTGTAGTCGATTCCTTTATGGAAGCTGTCGGCCGTCGTCCAAGTATTGATACTAAACAACCAGAAATTACGTTATATGTACTTGCTGGCAAGACTGAACATACTTATTGCCTAGATTTATCTGGTGACTCATTACATAAACGTGGCTACCGTCGTTATATGACGGATGCACCGATTAAAGAAAACCTAGCTGCCGCAATTTTACAAAAAGCCAAGCTCAAAGAACGTAATCCAGAGCTTGTATTCGACCCGATGTGTGGTTCAGGTACATTTATCATTGAAGCATTAATGATTTTAACTGACCGCGCACCTGGTCTTGTTCGCCGTTTTGGCTTTAATGGCTGGCATGGTCATGACCGTGAACTTTGGCTTTCACTCAAAGCTGAAGCAGCAGAACGTCATGAAAAAGCGCTTGAGCAACCACTACCTAAGTTCTATGCGTTTGATGCTGACTGGGAAGCTGTAAAAGCAACTCGTGAAAACATTATTGCAGCAGGCTTTGAAAAGCTATTAGGCCAAATTCAAATTGAAGAACGTACTTTAGCTGACTGGCCAGATTTTGCTGCTGAAAAGAAAACAGCTTTTATTGTGACTAACCCTCCATATGGCGAACGTTTAGGTGATAAAGCATCAAACCGCTCTCTTTACTTAGGGTTATCGGCACTTTTACAAAAACATTTCCCAAATCAATATGCAGCCATTATTGCAGCTCAAATTGAACAAGCAGATGTTTTAGCTTTTGAAGCACCTGAAACTTTACGTTTAATGAATGGTAAGTTACCAATTTACATTCGTTTTGGTGCAATCAAACCAGAAAAAGTAACACAGCCATTTTTAGCAACTTGGCAAGCTCAACCTGTTGAAATGGAAGAAGCTCAAGACTTTGCGAACCGTTTGCAAAAAAATATGACT
This sequence comes from Acinetobacter sp. 1566109, assembly GCF_000582255.1. Taxonomy (NCBI): domain Bacteria; kingdom Pseudomonadati; phylum Pseudomonadota; class Gammaproteobacteria; order Moraxellales; family Moraxellaceae; genus Acinetobacter; species Acinetobacter sp. 1566109. Next base: position 1,751 of record NZ_JEYB01000059.1, read on the forward strand.
GCCTTGAAAAAATGGGCCACCAAAGAAAATATTTACTGCTTACGTTTATACGATGCCGACTTACCTGACTTTAATGTCGCTGTCGATTTATATGGTGACCGTTTACATGTTCAGGAATATGCCCCACCAAAAACAATCGATCCTGAAAAAGCAAAAAAACGTTTTAATTTAGCACTTGCTGTAATTCGTGCTGTTACTGGTTTAAACCGCGACGCTATTTTTATTAAAACGCGTGCTCGCCAAACAGGTACTAACCAATATACGAAACAAAGCACAGCTTCAAAACGTTTTATCGTTCAAGAAGGTAAAGCTAAGATTTTAGTAAACCTGACTGACTATCTTGATACAGGTTTATTCCTTGACCATCGTCAAATGCGTCTACGTATTGCTCAAGAAGCTCGTGGTAAACACTTCCTGAACTTATATAGTTATACCTCTACAGCCAGCTTACATGCGGCTTTAGGCGGTGCTGCAAGTACTACAAGTGTCGACTTATCGAACACGTACTTGAGCTGGTCAAAAGAAAACTTTGTTTTAAATGGCTTAACTGTAGATCATGCAGACGAACAACACATGTTCTTTGCAAGTGACTGTTTTGAATGGCTAAAAGAAGGTCACGAACAATATGATCTTATCTTTATTGACCCACCTACCTTCTCTAACTCTAAAAAGTTCTACGGTACTTTCGACGTACAACGCGACCATGTTTCTCTTATTAAACGTGCAATGAACCGTTTAACAAGTGAAGGTACGCTTTACTTCTCAAATAACTACCGTGGCTTTGAGATGGATGAAGAAATTGAAGCGCTATACAATGTTGAAGAAATTACTTCTGAAACAATTGGACCAGATTTTAAACGTAATCAAAAAATCCACCGCGCTTGGAAAATTCAACATTTAGGTCTGAACTAATATAAATTTGGTAGAAAGTTATCATTACTTTACGGTAATGATAACTTCGCCATGTACATTTTTCGGTTCAAACTCATAACGTGTAAAACGGTCCGCTCGGTCTGGTAGTGCAACCATTTCTAATTTTTTCTTTTCTTTAATATCTATCACCTGATTTTGTTTTTGTTCTTGATAAGGTGATAACACACTCGATCTTAATGAGTTCCAGCGAACTTCTTGTAAATAATTATCTCCTAATTCTTTGCGAGCTTGGTGCTGCTCTATTTCAGGTTTTTGTGCATCATCTTGAGCCTTAGCAATAATGACGGGTAAAGATGTGGTTACCGCACCTGTTTGAGTGGCTAGCGCACTTTCTGTCATTGGTTGTGCTGCCCAGGCATTTGATAATAATACAAACACACCGCTCAAAACTCCCAGCATATACCCTTGCTTATTATTCATTACCTACTTCCTAAAATTGTTATTGTTCGTTATATGAAATCAAACTAGCAACTTTTTAACCTTGTCGCAACGTTATAAAGAAACTTCCCGATAATTAGCATTAATCATTTTAAAATCTGAAATTCTTCACAGGCCTTTCGTGAATATTCAAGTAGTTTTATAGATTATTATCTCAGACTTGCACCATAACTCCAGATCACTTACTGTGATTTTATAATGTATTTGCATTTAGATTTATTCATAAATAAACACCATACGAGGTGGAATAATGCTTCAGCAATGCTGTCAATTATTAGAAGATCTTCAACTTAAAGTTGCATTTATTGAAAGTGCCAGTTCAGGTTACTTAACCAGTCAGTTTTCGATTCATAAAAATAGTGGCGCTGATATTTTACTGGGCGGATTAGTGAGTTATGACCCCAGTATTAAAATCAGTGCTTTAAAAGTTGATCCAAAGTTAATCGAAATCTACACAGCAGAATCACCACAAGTAACTGAAGAAATGTGCAGGCTTGGTCAACCCCTATTTCAACAAGCCGATATTATTGTAAGTTGTACAGGTTTACTCAAACATGGCGGAAGTGAAACCACGGAAAAACCTGTAGGTACTTTTTTTATTTGTATTTCTTATCTGGGACGTATTTATCATTACCATTATTTTTTATCAGGGCATGCCGAACAAAAACTTAAAACTCTCACGCAAAAAGTGGCAGACTCAATTATTACGCTTATATCTTCCAATCAGCATAAAAGTTAAATATAGAAAAAGAGAATATGTTTCCATATTCTCTTTTCGGTTTTAGCAGAACAAACTTAGCTGAGTTTCATTTTATCAAAGACCAAGTGACCATGCTCACCTTTAACTAAAATGGTATCACCTGCAACAAGCTCACCTGACAAGATTTTTTGAGCCAAAGTGTTTTCAACCTGTTGTTGAATTGCACGTTTTAATGGACGTGCTCCGTATACAGGATCGAAACCAGCATCAATCAATAAGTCAAATGCACTGTCATCTACAGTTAAGCTCATATCACGATCAACAAGACGTGAACGTAAACGATCTAACTGAATATCCGCAATACCACGAATCTGTGCTTTCTTGAGTGAATGGAAAATTACAAGCTCATCAATCCGGTTAATAAATTCCGGACGGAAATGCTGACTTACCGCATTCATCACGACTGTACGCACTTCATCATCAGTGGCACCTTCGCCAAGCTCACGTACATCTTGTGAACCCAAGTTTGATGTCATCACAATAACTGTGTTTTTAAAGTCCACTACTCGACCTTGTGAGTCGGTTAAGCGTCCGTCATCCAACACTTGGAGCAAGATATTGAAAACATCTGGATGCGCTTTTTCAACCTCATCAAACAACACCACGCTATATGGTTTACGGCGAACAGCTTCGGTTAAAACACCGCCCTCTTCATAACCTACATAGCCCGGAGGCGCACCAACTAAACGGCTGACAGAATGTTTCTCCATGAATTCACTCATATCGATACGAATCATGGCATCATCACTATCAAACAAGAAGTTAGCTAAAGCTTTAGTTAACTCAGTTTTACCAACACCCGTTGGTCCTAAGAACAAGAATGATCCGCTAGGACGATTCGGGTCAGACAAACCGGCACGCGAACGACGTACTGCATTCGATACCGCAACAACTGCTTCATCTTGTCCTACAACACGGTCATGCAAGAACTCCTCCATATGAAGGAGTTTTTCACGCTCGCCTTGCATCATTTTAGCAACCGGAATACCCGTTGCAGCACTAACGACTTCGGCAATTTCATTTTCAGTTACTTTAGTACGAATGAGTTTTGGCTCTTCGTTTTCTTCAGCAACTTCATCTTGCTCAAGCTGTTTTTGAAGCTCTGGAATAACGCCATATTGTAAACGTGCTGCTTCGGCTAAATCACCTTCACGCTGAGCTTTCTCAAAAGCAATACGTGCTTTATCAAGTTCAACCTGAGCTTGTTTAGTGCCTTCTACCAAAGTTTTTTCAGATTTCCACACTTCTTCGAGATCGTTATATTCTTTCTGAACTTCAGCGATCTGTTTTTCAAGATGAGTAACTTCGGCCTTACTGCCTGCATCTTCATCTTTTTTCACCGCTTCCAACTGCATTTTCAACTGGATTAAACGGCGATCAAGTTTATCAAGTGCTTCAGGTTTAGAGTCAATCTCCATTTTGATACGAGAAGCTGCCTCATCAATCAGGTCAATCGCCTTGTCTGGTAATTGACGGTCTGTAATATAACGATGAGACATTTTCGCTGCTGCAATAATCGCTGAGTCTAAAATTTGTACACCATGGTGAGTAGCATACTTTTCTTTTAGACCACGTAAAATCGCAATGGTATCTTCAACGCTTGGTTCATCCACCAGAACTTTCTGGAAACGACGTTCTAAAGCGGCATCTTTTTCAATGTATTGACGATATTCATCTAAGGTTGTTGCACCCACACAGCGCAGTTCACCACGAGCCAACGCAGGTTTTAACATATTCCCTGCATCCATCGCGCCGTCACCTTTACCAGCACCAACGAGTGTATGTAACTCGTCAATGAATAAGATGATTTCGCCTTCGTGTTTCGCCAAATCTTTTAAAACAGCTTTTAAACGTTCTTCAAACTCACCACGATACTTAGCACCTGCAAGTAATGAGCCTAAATCTAGTGATAAAACACGTTTATTCTTTAAGCCTTCTGGCACTTCACCATTGACAATACGCTGTGCTAAGCCTTCAACAATAGCGGTTTTACCAACACCCGGCTCACCGATGAGTACAGGGTTGTTTTTTGTACGACGTGACAAGACCTGAATAGTGCGTCGAATTTCATCATCACGTCCAATGACCGGATCAAGTTTCCCCGATAAAGCCCGCTCAGTTAAATCAATTGTATATTTATTAAGTGAGTCACGTTGGTCTTCGTGATTATTACTCATGACTTTGTCACTACCTCGAATATGTTCAATTACTTTGCGTAAGCTGTCGGGAGTTACACCTACGGCACTTAAAATATTTTTTGTTTCGCCAGTTTCTGCTAAGCCCAATAAAACCCAGTCAGTCGACAAAAATTCATCGCCAGCTTTTTGCGCATATCGATCTGCCAAATTAAGTGCTTTAACTGCTTCAGGGTTTAAATTGACATCACCCGTCGGGTTAGCAATAGTCGGAGCATCTTTTAAAGCCTGCTCTAGCTTTTGTTTAAGTTCAGGTAACCGTGCACCTGCTTGTTGCAACAAACTAATATTAGACGGCTCTTCCAATAAAGTACTCAAAATATGAATACCTGCTATAGCCGTATGGTCTTTACCCATTGCTAAGGATTGAGCATCTGAGAGGGCTTGCTGCAAGCGGTTCGTAAATTTTTCAAATCGCATTCTTGTTATTCCTCACAACAAATTCGTACTTGTGTAATAGATGGGAACACTTTTTCGGATTTCAAATAATTTTTTATATATTTTTCATGATCTTATAAAAAATACTATGAGTAAAACTCGATTATAATATGGGTTTGTTTTGTATATATTTCAAGTACACTTCAGCTACATTTTATTAAATCGCTTAAATATTTATATTTGGTTTCGTCTGTTCCACTCTTTTCACAAAGTCTTCATTGAGAATTCCAAAAATAGCAATTAATTTATTAGGCTAATTCCATCCTGTTTTTGAAATTAAAATGCGTTTAAAACATATTATATTAACAACTTGTCTTTTTAGCTCGACTCTAGCAATAGCAGAGTTACCCCAAGACTCAAGAAGACCCGGTGGAATTGCAGTCGTTCCATTATCGACCGATATTACTCAAGTCACTTTTCAACATAAACCCGTTTTAATCAGTCAAGAAGGCCATCAACGTTATGCTGTAGTAGGTATTCCATTATCTACACCACTCGGCAGCATTCAGCTTGATACCAATAAAGCGCCTATTCAAATAGAAGTTAAGTCTTATCCTTATGCTGAGCAACGGATTAAAGTCACCAATCAAGACTATGTGAACCCCAACCAAAGTCAATTAGACCGCTATGCTCAAGAAGCGAAAGAACAAAATGAGGTTTATAGTTCTTTCACAACAAGTTTATGGCAAAGCTTGCCTAAATTTATACGTCCAACTTCGGGTAAATTTACCAATTCTTTTGGAAGAAAACGCTTTTTTAATGGTGAAGAACGTGCTCCACACTCAGGTCTAGACATTCCAGCCCCAATAGGCCAAAAAGTAGTTGCTCCAGCAGACGGCGTAGTCGTTCAAACAGGACACTATTTCTTTAATGGACAAACTGTATTAATTGATCACGGCCAAGGCTTAATTAGCATGTTTTGCCATTTAAGCGAGATAAAAGTAGAAAAAGGTCAGCGTATCCATCAAGGTGAAGTACTCGGCTTAGTCGGTAAAACAGGCCGTGTAACAGGGCCACATTTACATTGGGGAATGAGCCTTAACAATGCTCGGGTAGACCCTCAACTTTTTTTAAATCCAGCTCATTAATTTAAAGCTTTACGAAAGTACTTTGGCGCCTCGACATAACCTTCTCTTAGGTAAAATTGATGCGCTAAACACTTTTGCAATCCTGAGTGCAGTTCCATCCGGTCACAACCATGTTGCCTTGCCAACCGTTCTGCTTCTTGTACAAGCAAATGCCCCACTCCTTTACTTCGCATATTCTCGTCAACACACAAATAACATATTTTGGCAAAGTCCCCTTTTAAGGCAATTTGCGGAATAAAATAGAGTGATAAAACTCCATATACATTTGAATCGTCGGCTGCGACCAATGTAATTGCGTTAGAATCTTTACTTAATCTTTGGAATTGTTCCTCAATCAATCTTAATGGCTGTGAATATCCCATTTGTTTCAGTAAGTGACATATAAATTCGGTATCTTTTGATTGAGCTAAACGGATATTCACCCAACATTCTCCTTTTTATTTTTTGAATTGTTCTTATCATAAAAAAAGCCAACATGACTGTTAGCTTTTCTTTTCAGGTGTTCACATAAAATTATGCAGCTTCAATAATCTCAAAATCGTGGGTAATTTCTACGCCACCATCAGAAAGCATTTTACTTGCTGAACAATATTTTTCAGCTGATAGCTCTACTGCTTTTGCAACCTGTTTTTCTTTTACGGCTTTACCTGTCACTACAAAGTGCAAATGAATTTTAGTGAAAACGGCTGGAATTGCATCTGCTCGCTCAGCTTTAAGCTGACATACGACATTCGTCACATCTTGACGAGATTTCTTTAAAATAGTCACAATATCAAACGAAGCACACCCACCAAGTCCCATTAATATCAATTCCATAGGACGTGGTCCACGGTTTTCACCACCATACTCAGGTGAGCCATCCATCACTACACTATGACCACTCTCTGATTTCGCTTCAAAAGCAACATTCTCTAGCCAATGTACACTTGTTTGCATTGCAACTACCCAAAAAAAATTATAAATTTAAGCAGGGTCTGTTGACATTTCATCTATGGATTGCGTAATAGCTAAAAATTAATCCAAATAAAAACGCAAAACACAGACAAGGGCAATCCTTTGTCCCGTTTTGTAAAAAAGTTTGTTAAATTTCAGCCAAAATCTGAGGTGCGATTTAAGCATCTTAGGTGCAGCGCAAGACCAGATTTTTTGTGCGTTTCGTTGTTAAGCTCTATTTATTTAGAATGACTAAATTCCATAGTTCTTGCTTCGTAACGTCTAGAAAAATCGTCTTATGTCGCAACCATCTGTGAAATGTCAACAGGCCCTTGTTTTGTACACTAACATAAAATGAGTTGATAAGGAATTTCATCTCTTCTGTGTAATAGCTCATCTCGAGCTTGTGTGAATTGTTTACCCTATTCGGAACATATCAAGCATGACTTCAAATTTTTCACAACTCAGCACAGATGCTTTATCTCCGGGGCAACTACCTGAATCCGTTAAAGCATTGTTAAAGCGTGCTCACATCAACAGATATCCAAAACGAACCACAATTGTTGATGCCGGAACAGAGTCAAAATCTTTATATTTAATTTTAAAAGGCTCAGTTTCAATTATTTTACGTGAAGATGATGAGCGTGAAATTGTTGTGGCATATTTGAATCCTGGTGACTTCTTTGGGGAAATGGGGCTTTTCGAACCGAACCCTCAACGTACAGCTGAAGTTCGTACCCGTGATGTCTGTGAAATTGCAGAAATTTCATATGACAACTTCCATGAACTGAGCAAACAGTATCCAGATCTCAGCTATGCCGTTTTCGCGCAACTTGTTCGTCGTTTAAAAAATACAACTCGTAAAATGACTGACCTTGCCTTCATTGATGTGTCTGGTCGTATTGCGCGTTGCTTAATCGACTTATCTTCACAACCAGAGGCAATGATTTTGCCGAATGGTCGTCAAATTCGTATTACCCGTCAAGAAATTGGACGTATTGTCGGTTGTTCACGAGAAATGGTTGGCCGTGTATTAAAGACCTTAGAAGATCAAGGTATGATCCAGACAGATGGTAAGGCTATTCTTATTTTTGATGCATCATTAGAAGAAACTCCGGTCACTGACGAAGACTATGATGACGAAGAATAATTATTCGTAATGATTTAATAAAGAGCAAACTTCGGTTTGCTTTTTTTATATGCAACAATGAGTTAATACACAAAGCTTACAAACTATTCTGTTTTTATGATTTAAGTTGAATACATATTTTCCGTTAGGCTAACTTAAAATTTCTCAAGGATTTCGCAGTATGCAATTCAAACCACTTGGTCACACTGGCATTAACCTTCCAGAAATTTGCTTAGGTACTATGACATTTGGTGAGCAAAACACTCAGCAAGAAGCTTTCGAACAACTCAATTACGCTTTAGAGCACGGTTTATATTTTTGGGATACGGCAGAGATGTATTCCGTACCCCCTAAACCAGAAACATATGGTGCGACTGAAACCATTTTAGGCAATTGGTTTGCACAACATGGTCAACGTGACAAAGTATTCCTTGCTTCAAAAATTGCAGGTCCTGGCTTTGGTGGAACTCATATTCGAGAAGGTCATACCAAGTTTAATAGTGAACATATTTCACAAGCGATTGATGGCTCTCTTAAACGCCTCCAAACAGACTATATTGATCTCTACCAATTACACTGGCCAGAACGTCATACCAACTTTTTTGGCACGCTCGCTTATGGTAATCAGCAAGCCCAAAATGATTACGATACTACTCCCTTAGAAGAAACATTACTCGCTCTTCAAAAAGAGATTAATCGAGGACGTATTCGTTATATTGGCTTATCTAATGAAACGCCTTGGGGCACTATGAAGTTTTTACAGCTTGCTGAAAATTTAGGTATAAGTAAATTTGTGAGTGTTCAAAATCCCTATAGCCTGCTTAATCGTACTTATGAAATCGGTATGTCTGAGATTGCTAAATATGAAGGTGTAGGATTACTTGCATACTCTCCTCTTGCTTTTGGTTACTTAACTGGTAAGTTCAGAAATGGAGCACGACCTGCAAATGCTCGCGTTACTCTATTTCCACGCTTTAGCCGCTATAGCAATCCACAAAGTGAATGGGCAACGGAACAATATGCACAGCTCGCTGAAAAGCATGGTTTAAGCCTGACTCAATTAGCTCTGGCTTTTATTAAACAGCAGTTCTTTGTGACGAGTACAATTATTGGTGCGACTAGCTTAGATCAGCTCAAAGAGAATATTCAGGCTTTTGAAATTGAGCTTTCACCAGAAATTTTACAAGGCATTGAAGCCATTCATGTACAACAGCCTAATCCTGCCCCTTAAAAACAAAAAACGGATGCTTAAGCATCCGTTTTTATACTCACATTAAAGTTTTAAAACTTATCTACGGCCATTATAAATAGCTAATGCTGCAGGTAAGTTTTTACGCATATCATTAATACGCTGAGCATTAGATGGGTGAGTAGACAAGAAAGATGAACCACCAGCACCTTCAAGTTTGTTCATTTTTTCCCAGAGGGTAATAGCAGCATTTGGGTTATAACCTGCACGTGCCATTAACATTAAGCCCCCTTGGTCAGCACGGCTCTCTAAACTACGCGAATATGGTAAGCCCACCCCTACTTGCGAACCTAGTTGTGCAGCAGCCGCTCCTAATTGGTTAACGTTACCACCACCTGCATAGCTTAAGCCAATATTTAATGCCAAATCAGTTAAAGCTTGTGCGCCAATTTTACTTTTAGCATGCTCTTCTAAAGCGTGTGTCATTTCGTGGCCCATAACAGCTGCAATTTCAGCATCCGTTAGGTTGAGCTTATTCACAATACCTGTGTAGAACACGACCTTACCACCTGGTGCAACGTAGGCGTTAACAGTATCTGATTTCAGTACAGCCAACTGCCAGCTAAATGGCTGCCCTGTTTGATTTACTTGGTCAGCATAAGGTTTTAAACGGTTGAAAACAGCATTAATACGGCTATAGGTACTTGAACTTGTATCTAAAGTCCCTTTAGCACGTGCTTCCTGCACCATTTTAGTAAAACCTTGTGCAGACTGCGCATTTAATGTTGCTGTATCTGCACCAGCCATGTCAGCCATTGTTGCGCAACCAGAGATTGTTACAACACCTGCAGCACACAAGCTTAAAAAAAGTTTCTTATTCATCAACATGGGTCACCTAAATCTAAAAAAAACTGTTTATTCTTTTGCACTTATTATAAGAAATAGCACATAAGCTTTGAATCTCTCATTTCTTCACGATCATAGTATTTATGTAACGATCAAGCAGATAAAGTCATCAAATAAATCCAGAACAGTAAACATATTATATTTAGGACAAGATAGACATGGCTTAAAGGCTTAACTTTCTCTTCAAGAGAGGGACTTGTCCTTTTCCATAAGAGATAACTGTTTTGTATAAAAACGACCGGAATTAAGACACAAGCAATCAAAACAGAAAGACTCATAAATGCTGTCATGAAGAAGTCATGGTTATAATTTTGGCCATAAATGACTAACATAGCTAACGTTGGTGAACCACCGATCGCAAACAAAAAAGAATAAAAAATGGTTTTTGAAATAGTGGGTTGCAATTTCATTTTAGTTCATTATCCATGACATCACTTATATTTCTGTTTTAATCTGAATTAGACAAAACAGAAACTGCACTTTAGTCGGATATAAAAAAGCCCCCTTTTTCAGGAGGCTTTTATCATCTTTGCAAATTAAGCAGAGAATGGGTGACGTAAAACAATTGTTTCTGCACGATCTGGACCAGTTGAAACGATATCAATCGGACATTCGATTAATTGTTCAATACGTTTCACATAAGCCAAAGCATTTGCAGGTAATTGGTCAATGCTAGTTAAGCCAACAGTTGACTCGCTCCAACCCGGCATAGTTTCATAAATTGGTTTCAAACATTCAAAAGAAACCGCATCAGAAGAACCTACACAACCTGAATCAGTATTTTCATAACCTACACAGATTTTCACTTCTTCTAAACCGTCTAAAACGTCAAGTTTAGTCAAGCAAATACCTGAAAGTGAGTTAACATCTACAGAACGGCGTAAGATTTCAGCATCAAACCAACCACAACGACGTTGACGACCAGTAGAAGCACCAAATTCATGACCTACTGTACCCAAGTGTTTACCAATTGGGTCACCAGAATCAGTTGCTGCATCGTAAACTAATTCTGTTGGGAATGGACCTGCACCTACACGTGTTGTATAAGCTTTAGTGATACCTAATACATAATCAAGATGTAAAGGCCCCATACCAGAACCAGAACTTACGCCACCAGCAGTTGTATTTGAGCTAGTCACATACGGGTAAGTACCGTGGTCGATGTCTAAAAGTGAGCCTTGAGCGCCTTCAAACATTACAGGCTTACCTTCTTTGCGGTAGTCATGTAACACTTTAGTCACGTCAATCACTAACGGAGCAAGCACTTCACGCCATTCGTTGCAAAGAGCCAATACGTCTTCAAATTTAACTGCTTCTACGCCATAGAACTGAGTTAATTGGAAGTTATGTAACTCAAGCATTTCTTGGAGTTTTTCTTCTAACGCTGCACCACCACGAACAAGGTCAGCAACACGCACTGCACGGCGCGCAACTTTATCTTCGTAAGCAGGGCCAATACCACGACCTGTAGTACCGATTTTAGCGTTACCACGTTTCTTCTCACGAGCCTGATCGAGAGCAATGTGGTTAGGTAAAATAAGAGGACAGTTTGGAGAAATACGTAGACGTTCCTTAACTGGAACACCCTCAGCTTCCAAAATTCCCATTTCTTCAATTAATGCTGCTGGTGAAAGCACCACACCATTACCAATTAAGCACAATACGTTTTCACGTAAAATACCTGATGGAATGAGGTGTAATACAGTCTTTTTACCACCTACGACAAGAGTATGACCTGCGTTATGTCCGCCTTGATAACGTACTACCGCAGCCGCTTGATCTGTGAGCAGGTCGACGATTTTACCTTTACCTTCGTCGCCCCATTGGGTACCAAGTACCACAACATTTTTGCCCATAATAGCCTCATTACATCATGCTGTTAAAATTGGAAACCATCAGTAAAAACTTAACGATGGCGTTTAAATCTTTTCAATATTCCATTGACCGTTTTGCGATACAAGCTGATGTGTCGCATAAGGAATAGAACCTAAATTATCATTACCTAACAATTGGACTACACGTAAGCCTTCTGAACGTGCATTTGCGATTGCCTTAAGTAAATCTGCATCAGTACCTTTAGGCGCCACTACAGTTTCAATTTCGGCAAACTGATTTGCACCTAAGGCATATAAATCACAACTGAAACCAGTAGCAGGACGTGCACGACCAAAGTGTTCACCAATACCATCGTAACGGCCACCTTGCGCTAAAGGTGCAGCACGGTTCGGTGCATAAACTGCATACATCAAACCAGTGTGATAGTGGTAACTGCGAAGTTCGACAACATCAATCCCAACATTCAGTGCTGGCCAACGGTTTTTAATTTGTTCAAGTGTAGTTTTGAGCGCATTTAATGCAGCATCAAATTCAACATCTTTTAAAATATCTGTACTTAAATGAGTTTGTAATGCTTCTAAATCACTTGCATAGCGACCAAGTGCATAAAAGTCTGAACCCATATTTAAATTTTGAGTAAATTCAGCTAACTCAGGTAATGCTTTTCTTTGATAAAGATCAGATAACTCATGCTCTTCATTTTTAGAAAGTCCGGCATATTTTACTAAGCTACGAAATAAGCCTACATGCCCTAGGTCTAAATGTGCACCTTGCAATGTATAAGCATTTTCAATGAGCCCAAGCATTACATCGACCATTTCAACATCAGCTTCAATACTATCGTGGCCATATAGCTCTGCACCTAATTGTAAAGGTGCGCGAGTCGCATTGAAATTTTGTGGTTTTGTATGTAATACAGTCCCTGCATAACAGTAACGTGCAACCCCTTCAACAGGTCTTACATGTGCATCAATACGTGCAACTTGAGGCGTCATATCAGCACGGATACCGAGTAAACGGCCTGAAAGCTGATCAATCACCTTAAAAGTTACTAAATCCAGGTCTTGATTTGATTCTGATAATGAAGACAACGATTCGATGTATTCGATAAATGGTGTATATACCAGTTGATAACCTCTTACTGAGAGGAAATCTATAGCTTCACGGCGAAGTTTTTCAATGACTTGCGCCTGTTCCGGCAATACATCTGCTACCCCGTCAGGCAGCAACCATGTCTCTGAAATGGTCATATTTCAAGCCTAAAATCTGATCAACGTGGAACGACCCCACATAAAAAAATCGGGAACACACCCGATTTCTCTTAGTGTAGCATGATACTTTGTGCCATGCACCTGACAATTTGCATAAATCTTTCTAAATAAACTCTAAAGTCAAAAAGAAGAGATTAACAATTAGCAATATTATTCAATATCTTACTCTTATTCACTTTAGTTATTAATAGAACTTGTTCGACCAATGAATGGGCCAATATCTGAACTATCACCTTGTTTCCAGTTAACCAACCTTAACTGCTGAACAGCTTTCCTAAGTTATTTCAAATTTAGAAAGAATCACACAAGTCTAATAATCGATTTGCATAGCCCCATTCATTATCGTACCAAGCAAATACTTTAGCTTGATGCCCAACAACCATAGTTTGAGTTAAATCAACAATAAGTGAATAAGGCGAATGATTAAAATCACTTGAAACGAGTGGCTCATCAGTCACTGCCATAATTTCCGCATAATCTGTTTGAGAAGCCTTAATCAACAATTCATTAATATGATGAACAGTAATCGGAGATTGTGCGATAAAAGTTAAATCAATAGCAGCCACATTAATGGTGGGAACTCGAATTGAATAGCCATCAATACGGTCTTCCATTTTAGGCATTACACGTTTTAATGCACCAAGTGCACTAGAAGTAGTTGGAATAATATTTTGACCAGAAGCTCTGGCACGACGTAAATCACGGTGCGCATGGTCAAGCACAGACTGATCTGCTGTTACGGCATGAATTTCTGTCATGAGCGCAGTTTCAATCCCAAATGCATCATCAATGATTTTTACTAACGGCACTAAAGCCTGTGTCGTACATGACACACTTGATATGATTTGATCAGACGCTTTCACATCGGCATGGTTAACGCCATAGACAATTGCAGCATCGACATGGTCAAAAGGTGCAGCCCCAATAATGACTCTTTTTGCCCCTGCTTCTAAGTGGCGGGTTGCATCAGCATGAGAACGGAACAAGCCTGTACATTCGAGTACAACATCAATTTGCAAGCTTGCCCACGGTAAAAGTTCTGGCTGTTTTTGCTGTAAAACTTCAACTTTTAAATTTCTTTGGTTAGATTGAATATTTAAATAAATCTTTTCATTTTCAATCGCTATGTCAACTTTGCCATTAAAACGACCATGAGTTGAATCATATTTAAATAAATGCACTAGTGTCTGTACATCTGCTATATCGTTAATCGCCACGATTTCAAAATGAAATTGTTTCGGGCTTTCAAACCATGCACGTAAAACATTACGTCCAATCCGGCCAAACCCATTAATGGCGATACGTTGCATGACCTATCCTTATCTACAAAACCAGAAACGAAAGAAGGCATATAGTAAAACACGTGAAGGCCAATTGAATATAGATTTTTAGCCAAATCACAGTTTTGTAAGATATTCCCTCTAAAATCGTTGGTTCGGTGGGGTTTTTCCGTTACAATTTAGCGTTTTTTAAAAATAAGCCCCGTATCACATGCAAGATTTGTGAACAAACAAACTTGTGGTGATGCTTTTAGCCAAATTCGAAAATATGGAGTGACTTGGTTGTGAGTACTCGTTTAATGACATCTGCTGAAATTCGTGAAGCATTTTTGCGCTACTTTGAAACGCAAGGGCATACACGTGTTGCATCGAGTTCTCTTGTTCCTGCCAACGACCCAACTTTATTATTTACAAATGCTGGGATGAACCAGTTTAAAGACTGTTTTTTAGGTCTTGAAAAACGTGATTATGTACGTGCAACAACATCACAAAAATGTGTACGTGCAGGCGGTAAACACAACGATTTAGATAACGTCGGCTATACAGCTCGTCACCATACATTCTTTGAAATGTTAGGTAACTTCTCATTTGGTGACTATTTCAAACGTGATGCACTTAAGTTTGCTTGGGAGTTTTTAACCAGCGAACAATGGCTAGCTTTACCGAAAGATCGCTTATATGTAACGGTTTATCATACCGATGACGAAGCTTATGACATCTGGAATAAAGAAATTGGTTTAGCACCAGAACGTATTATCCGTATTGGTGATAACAAAGGAGAAAAATACGCATCAGATAACTTCTGGGCAATGGGTGATACAGGTCCTTGTGGTCCATGTTCTGAAATTTTCTTTGACCACGGTGACCACATTTGGGGTGGCTTACCTGGTTCTCCTGAAGAAGATGGCGACCGTTTCATTGAAATCTGGAATAACGTTTTCATGCAGTTTAACCGTACTGCTGATGGCGTACTTCACCCTCTTCCAGCGCCATCTGTAGATACAGGTATGGGCTTAGAGCGTATTTCTGCAGTATTGCAACATGTTAATTCAAACTATGACATTGACCTGTTCCAACACTTATTAAAAGCTGCTGCAAACATTATTGGTATTGAAGATGAAGGTCAGCCTTCTTTACGTGTCGTTGCAGACCATGCGCGTTCTTGCTGCTTCTTAATTGCTGATGGTGTAAACCCAAGCAATGAAGGTCGTGGTTATGTATTACGTCGTATTATTCGCCGTGCTGTTCGTCATGGTAACAAGCTTGGTGCAACAGGTACGTTCTTCTACAAAATGTTGCAACCATTAATTGAAGTGATGGGTCAGGCTTACCCTGAGTTAGAAGCTCGTCGTGATGTGATTGAAGCAACTTTAATTCGTGAAGAAGAACAGTTTGCTAAAACACTTGAGCAAGGCTTAAAACTTCTCGAAGGTGAACTTGCTCAGTTAAAAGATAAAACTATTCCGGGTGCGACTGTATTTAAACTTTACGACACTTATGGCTTCCCGACAGACTTAACGGCTGATATTGCACGTGAACGTGGCTTTATTATTGATGAAGCCGGTTTTGAAGTTGAAATGGCTGCACAGCGTCAACGTGCACGTGATGCTGGTAAGTTTGCAGTTGACTATAACAACATTGTAAAAGTCGAAGGCGAAACTCAGTTTGACGGTTATATCAACACAACTGGTCAAGGTCAGATTGTAGCGATCTATAAAGATGGCGTACAAGTTGACGAAGTTTCTGAAGGCGACGAAGCACTTATCGTTTTAAACCAAACTCCTTTCTATGCTGAAAGTGGTGGTCAGATTGGTGATACTGGTATCTTCAAAAATGAAACAGGTATTTTTGAAGTTCAAGACACTAAAAAGTCTGGTGGTGCGTTTGTTCACCAAGGTATTGTGACCGTTGGTAACCTCAAAGCAAATCAAAATGTAGAAGCGATTGTTAAAGCAGACATTCGTGAAGCTACTGCGCGTAACCACTCAGCAACTCACTTGTTACATGCTGCCCTTCGTCAAATTTTAGGTTCACATGTACAGCAAAAAGGTTCTTTAGTTGCAAGCGACATCTTACGTTTTGACTTTGCAAATGACCAACCTGTTTCATTTGAACAATTACAACAAGTTGAACGTCTCGTAAATGCTGAAATCATTGCCAATACTCCAGTGACGACTGAGCTTCTCGACATTGAAGCAGCAAAAGCAAAAGGCGCAATGATGCTGTTCGGTGAAAAATACGGCGATGAAGTTCGTGTACTTTCTATGGGTTCAGTTATTGATGAGAAAAACTTCTCAATCGAACTTTGTGGCGGTATTCACGTAAAACGTACAGGTGATATTGGTTTATTCAAAATCACTTCTGAAGGTGGTGTAGCTGCTGGTGTACGTCGTATTGAAGCAGTGACTGGCACTAAAGCATTAGAAGTGGTACAAAAAGCTGATCATGATATTCAGCACATTAATAGCTTACTAAAAGCACAGAAAGACCAAACAGTTGAGCGTGTACAAGCCAATGTAGAATTGGTTTCTGCATTACAAAAGCAGATTGAACAGCTCAACCAGAAATTGGCAAACTTCCAAGCGGCTGATTTGATTGACCAAGTTCAAACCATTGCTGGTCGTCAAACGCTTATTACTACTGTTCAAGGGGTGGATGCCAAAGCGCTTCGCAACTTACATGACAGTGTAAAATCAAAATTAGAGAACGCAGTGATTGTGTTAGCAGGTGTAGAGGGTGACAAAGTCAGCCTGCTTGCATCAGTCGCGTCACAATACACTGCAAATCTAAAAGCAGGTGACATCATCAAACATCTAGCAACTGAACTAGGTGGTAAAGGTGGTGGTAAACCTGACTTAGCACAAGGTGGCGCGCCACTTAACGAGAAGTTTGGACAAGTGATCGCAGCATTGCCTGCATGGCTTGAACAAAAATAAGACTTCACTTTTTGTGTAACTGACCCTGAAAAGCCTCTCAGGGTCATGGCTTATATGGAACAACTATGGCATTAATCGTTCAAAAGAATTAATGCCATTTAGCCACTCCAAGACACACTAAGACAAAAACTACAATAAAAGCCTTATGTCTCAATATTTCCCCCATTTTTAATATAGACACACTAAGACATTTTAGGACAGAATAAGCCTAATCAATTATGTACACATACGTGTACATATTCGCACTTATTTCTTAATTGACTAAAAATATGTACACAGGTGGACTATGGCTTTAACTGAAGTGTGGCTGAAAGCTAATAACGGCAAGGCACGTGATAAAGTTGAAGAAATAGCAGATCGGGATTCAATGAGTGTCAGAATCTCACTTAAAGGTAAAATTGTATTCCAGTTGAGATATCGATTTGCTGGAAAAGCTGAACGCTTAGACTTGGGCACCTACCCTCATATGTCACTCAAAGATGCACGCATTAAAGCTGGTGAAATGCGGTCGCTTTTAGATAAAGGAATGAACCCTAAAGTTGAAGTTCGTGTACAGCAGCAAAAATATATCGATGCAAGCACATTTGAAGAAGTTTTTAATGATTGGTATGAAAGTTATTGCCTGAAGAAGAAAACTTCCGCCCAACAAATTAAGAATACCTTTGAGCAACACGTAATTCCTGAAGTTGGCGATTTACCAGTTGACAGAATTACATTGCAACAATGGTTAGCTTTACTTGAAGAACTAGCTGATGAAGTACCTTCTATCGCAGATCGGGTTTTAACGAATGCAAAACAGGTTCTTAAGTGGGCTAAAAAAAGACAGTTACTTGAAGTAAATGTTTTATCTGACATCTATGCCAAGGAAGATTTAGGCATTGAGCGAAATAGAGGAACCAGATTTCTTTCTGATGAAGAAATTAAAATGGTTTTGATGGCTATTGAAGAATCAAATATTTTGCCTAAAAACAAAATTTTCTTAAAACTATGTTTAATGTTTGGTTGTAGAAATGGCGAACTCAGAAAAGCCAAAAAGACAGATTTCGATTTAAAAAGAAAAGTATGGGTTGTTCCTGTAGTAAACAATAAGACTGGCAAGAAAACTGGTCGTGAAATTATTCGCCCTATTTTACCTGAAATGGAGGCATTAATTGTCGAGGCTTTTGAATACAGCACTTGTGAGTACTTCTTAACTAATGACAGTGAAGCAACCCCTATGAGCCATGGTTCTTCAAATTCATTGCCTGGTTATGTAATGGAACGCCTTAGAAGACATCATGATTATCACATGAAACATTGGTCGCTTCATGATCTACGAAGAACTGCTCGTACTAATTTCAGTGCATTTACATCGCGTGATGTTGCACAACTCATGATTGGTCATGTAATGTCTGGTGAACAAGGTACTTATGATTATTATGAGTACCTACCCCAGCAAACTGAAGCATATGCAAAATGGTTAGAAAAAATTAAATCACTTACTAAATAATTGAGAATTAAGAAATGAAATATTGGGTTTACTTTTATATCGAGCATACAATTAAATATGGTGAACCTTTCTATAAAGAATCTGGGTGGTCTTTGGGTTTTAAGAATAATTATATTGTTGTAAGTTTGATGCATAGCTGACGAAGGTTTATTAAATAATTTTAGAGGGATCTTAAAATGTGTGCTAATTACGAACCAATACATTTTATAAAACGAAACAAGTCTATTTTGCTTCGTTTTATATAAATTAAAAATATATTTATTTACATTGGCTCAACATATCAAGTTTGTTATTTACTACCTGAGTTTTTACATCCAGCAAACTTAACAAACTTGGGAATAAATTATCCTGACTTAACTTTTGTTTAGTTTGTTGGCTTAAACAATTCACTTGAGCAAGATTATGTTGTTTCCAACTTTCAGAGAACCACATAATCATTGGTACATGTGTTTGTTGGCTCGGTGCGATTGCATAAGGTGAACCATGTAAATATAAACCATGTTCTCCGGTTGATTCGCCATGATCAGAAAAATACCATAAACCTGTCTGATATTTTGATATTTCTTTTAGAGTATTAATCATTTGGCTTAATACATGGTCTGTATATACGATTGTATTATCATAACTATTTAGCAATTCGGTTTGCGAACAGCCCTGTATCGCATTCGTATCACAAGTCGGTTTAAATGGTTGATATGCCTCAGGCGCACGCTTGTAATATGCAGGTCCATGACTACCCACCTGATGTAAAACAATCAAACGTGGGCGATCATCATCTTTGGCAATAGTAGCCAAATACTGCTTTAAGCTGTCAATGAGAATGTCATCATAACATTCGCCATCTTTACACCATTTTTTCTTTAAGTTTTCAGGAATTTGGTATTGCTCAACGCGATCACATGCACCTTTACAACCCGAGTTATTATCAATCCAAGTTACTTGGTAACCCGCACGTTTTGCAATATCTAGTAAACCTTCGCGGTGACTAGCTAATTGCTCATCATAATCTACACGTGGCATACCCGAGAACATACATGGTACAGAAACCGCTGTTGCCGTACCACATGAGCTCACTTGAGAGAAGTTGAAAATATCTTGTTTAGAAAGCTCCGGATTCGTATTTTTTGCATACCCATTTAGAGAGAAACTT
>NZ_JEYB01000060.1:0-21245 GCF_000582255.1 Acinetobacter sp. 1566109
CGCCTACGCGATGCGGGACAAAACGTTAGCACGGAAGCTTCTTGCGCAAAAATGTTTGCAACCGAAATGTGTGGCCGCGTTGCTGATCGCTGCGTACAAATTCATGGTGGTGCGGGTTACATCAGTGAATATGCCATTGAACGTTTTTATCGAGATGTTCGTCTGTTCCGTCTCTATGAAGGGACCACTCAAATTCAACAAGTGATTATTGCCCGAAATATGATTCGCGCTGCGTCTTAATCAAATTTAAAGCACTTCAAAACGACTTGAAGTGCTTTTTATCAAATGTAGGTAATGGATTATGGCTACAAATTACAAAGAAGGTCTTTCTCGTATACAGCCTCATACGTGGAAAATAGCATTTATTTTTGCATTTCTGGCACTGTTGGTAGATGGTGCAGATTTGATGCTGCTGTCTTATAGCTTAAATAGTATTAAGGCAGATTTTGGATTAAGTTCAGTACAAGCAGGTATGCTTGGCAGTTTTACATTGGCAGGTATGGCTGTTGGTGGCATTTTTGGGGGATGGGCATGCGATAAATTTGGTCGCGTGCGTATTGTGGTTATTTCTATTTTAATTTTCTCACTTCTTACCTGTGGCTTAGGTTTTACCCACAGCTTTCTTCAGTTTGGTATTTTAAGATTTTTTGCATCTCTTGGCTTGGGTTCACTTTATATCGCCTGTAATACTCTCATGGCCGAGTATGTCCCAACACGTTTCCGCACAACAGTACTTGGCACTTTACAAGCTGGCTGGACCGTTGGCTATATTGTTGCGACCTTACTTGCAGGCTGGATTATTCCTGATCATGGCTGGCGCATGCTGTTTTATGTTGCGATTATTCCCGTCATTATTGCTGTTCTCATGCATGTGCTTGTACCTGAACCAGAAGCATGGCAAAAGTCTCGACTACAACAACCAGTTGTGGCTCAAAACGCCTCGAAAACTTCAGCATTTAAGCTTATTTTCCAAGATAAACGAAACCGCAATATGTTTATCTTATGGGCGTTAACGGCAGGCTTTTTACAGTTTGGCTATTATGGCGTAAATAACTGGATGCCGTCATACCTTGAAAGTGAACTCGGTATGAAATTTAAGGAAATGACCGCCTATATGGTAGGTACATATACCGCCATGATTTTAGGTAAAGTTCTTGCGGGTATGATGGCCGATAAATTAGGGCGTCGTTTTACTTATGCCTTTGGTGCAATCGGCACTGCTATTTTCCTACCTCTGATTGTTTTTTATAACTCGCCAAGCAACATTTTATATTTACTGGTGACCTTTGGTTTTCTATACGGCATCCCTTATGGCGTAAATGCAACCTATATGACCGAAAGCTTTGCAACAGCAATCCGCGGTACAGCCATTGGCGGTGCTTATAACGTCGGACGTTTAGGCGCTGCATTAGCCCCTGCAACGATTGGTTTCTTAGCATCCGGCGGGTCTATTGGTTTAGGTTTTGTCGTGATGGGTGCTGCCTACCTAATTTGTGGTGTGATACCAGCCTTATTCATTAAAGAAAAAATATACGACCCACAAAAGTCGTAAAGAGATCCATCACAAAAAATCCTATAGGTCCTGTACCTATAAGATTGATGGTACTAACCATCTAAACATGTGTTTTAGATGGTTAGCAGGAAATAAGGAATTGACGTTTCAAAGTTACTCCTTATTTCCACGTATGTAGAGTTTATTACTCTTCATTTTAATTTTTTAGGTAAGCTTAGCTCCCAAGGGAGCTAAGCTTAAAAATATATAGATCCAAACTATGTTTAAGGTCGTTCACCCTGTCCCAAACGGCGTTCAATATCATCGAGTACATTTGGTAAGTCGGCGACACTATCAATCACATAGTGAGCGCCCGACGCATTCATTTTTTGGTATGCCTTATCTTTTAGAACAATCTGTTCATCGGCCGATAATGCGCTCCACTCTTCATAGCTTAAACCGACTTCATTGCCACTAATCGCAAGCCCGACTGTCCAACATCCGGCATTTAAACCTTCATCAATGCCCACCACGGTATCATCTACTTTTACAACAGTTTTAATGTCGGATACGTCGAGTTGAATTAAGTTCTTCCATAGCATTTCAGGATATGGACGGCCAAATTTTACGTCGCTGGCAGTAACGATACAGTCCGGTCGGTAGCCTTGATCGGCAGCATCTCTAATCAATCGTCCAATCATCATTGATGCATAACCAGTGTTACTGCCAATTTTTGCACCACGCTTTTTAATATTTTCAAACGTTTCCAATGCCCCCGGAATTAAAGCAGAACATTTCGGAATAGAATTTAGTTGATAAGGAATAAAGTCTTTATATAAACGGTCAATATCTGCTTCAGTTGCAGGCTTCCCATATACTTCCTGCCATGCCGCTGCTACACGCGGCATTTTTAAAACTGCTGCAATATGATCACGTTTCTCTAACCCCATTGGCGCACGCGCTTCTTCAACCGTAATTTCAACTTTATTGTCTTTAAATAAAGCCATAAAAGCCAAAATTGGTGCGCGTGAGCCAAAATCTACAGTTGTGCCAGCCCAGTCAAAAACAACAGCCTGAATTTGTGTATTGTTGGTCGTCATGGTGTAATTCCTTTAATGCAAATGATTTAAAAAATTATGCTGTTACAGCTTGATTGAGATGGTTTTTGCAATAACTCGCAATCGCAGCAAGAAGCCCTTCAATGTCGTGAATATAAACTTCGCCAATATTGCCAATACGGAAACAATTAAGGTCGGTGACTTTGCCCGGATAAATTACATAACCTGATTTTTTCAAGGTTTCATAAAAGGACTGGAAGCTAAATGTCTCGGCTGTTGGATAAAGAAAAGTGGTAATAATGGGCGATTGTGGGCACTCTTTACCGAGCACCAATTCAAAGCCCAGTTGTTGCATACCTTGCGATAAGGTTTGCTGGTTTTGTAAATAACGTTGATAACGTGCAGCAACACCACCTTCGGCTTCAAGCTCAAGCAAGGCTTGATAAAAAGCACGTACCACATGGGTTGGTGAGGTAAAGCGCCATTTGCCGTTATGCTGCTCCATGGTATTCCACTGGTCGTATAAATCGAGGCTAACTGAACGTGCTAAGCCTTTACATGCTTCTAGGCAATCACGCTTGGCCAAAATAAAACCAAAGCCCGGAACACCTTGAATACATTTATTTGCACTTGAAATCAGGAAATCAATTTCAAGCTCGGCAATATCCATAGGCACACCACCGAATGAACTCATGGCATCCACAATCCAGATTTTTCCTGCTGCTTTCACCAAACGGCCAATGTCTTGAATCGGGTTTAAAATTCCTGTGGTAGTTTCACAGTGTACACACGCAACATGGCTAATGGTTTTATCTTGTAAAACGCGCTCAATCTCTTGTAAATCTGGTGTTTGAGTTTCTAAATAGTTCAGCTCTACAACTTCAATATTTAAGCAACGCGCCATTTGCACCATACGTGCACCATATGCGCCGTTATTAATGATCAAGATTTTGCCATCACGCGAAATAGCTGACCCAAGTACAGACTCCACAGCAAAACTACCACTGCCTTGCATTAACACAGCCGTATATTTTTCAGGTTGGCTGGTTGCCAAGTTGACTAGACGAGAGCGGATATCCTGTACCAGCGAGTTGTATTCTTGGTCCCAAGTACACCAGTCTTTTTGCATGGCACGGCGTACTGTTGCCGATGTTGATAATGGCCCTGGAGTGAGAAGCAAATACTTGTTCTCTAAATCCATATCGAGTTGGGGTTGCATGTTCATAATGTTACTCATTTCTTTTGCGTTAATTTCAATATACACCAATCTGGTTTAAACCAGATTACAAACTAGTAAATATTTTGTTCTAATATTTCTTTCATAAACCCAGCCCCTGTGGTCATGCCTTTACCGGCAATCGCACTCACCAGAAAGATATTTTTTTCAGCTTCAGTAACACAGGCCAACTCATGTTCATGAGTCAGGTAATAACCATTCCAGCGTTTTTGAATTGGAGGTAAAGTCAGCCCTAATTTTTCGTGACAGTAAGCTTGGATAAACTCATTAATCTCTTCACGCTGCTCGAACTGCGGCGCTTCATTAATCGAATGATATTCGTGGCTATCGCCCACGATCAGTTCACCAAATTCGTTTTGTTTAATCAGAATATGGATACCGAATTCTTTAATGAAACCCTGTTGTGATGCTTTAACCAACTCAGCATGACTTGGGCAAATTTCAAAAGCCGGATAACGTGAGATAGATAAGCCTGAATAAAGAGAAGCATTTAATTTTTGGTGAAATGGTTGCGTCAGCGCCATTTGTAAGCCACAACGTTTCAAGTTCAAACTTTGTAAGAGATCTGGATATAAAACATCGATGATTTCACCGTGGCAGATCAAAACTTTATTTGCCCGATATACTTCGCCATTTGCCAAGCGAACCTGACAACTTTCCTGCTGATAATGGGTTTGAACAACGCAGGCATTGGTATAAATCTCCACACCTTTTCTTTCGGCATATGCCAATAGTCGCTGCCCAATCACATGCGGTTCGACCGAATAATCTTCCTCAAAAACCAAGCCGCCTTGAAACTGCTGTTCGGGATTTAAATAAGAAAATTGGGTGACCAGTTCATCATGCTTTAGCAAATGAACTGGAATTTGGTAATGATTTGCACGCTCGGCAAACTCTTTTAAAACCTGCCATTCAAGTGCAGTGTTTGCGAGATAAATACCTTGGCGTTGAGCAAACGAAATATCGGTTTCAGCCTGAATACGCTGATAAAAAGAACGCGTTTCAAGTGCATACTTTCGCCACTGTTGCTCTGGATGGGTTAATGTCGAAGTTCCGACCATGCCGAAATTACGACGAGTTGCGCCCACAGGTTTGGCATTTTTCTCGAAGATACAAACTTTTAAGCCTTGTTCTTGCGCTTGTATGGCAGCGGACAAACCTAAAATACCGGCTCCGACAACAATTAAATCAAACTGTGCGTGATTCATAAGACTTCCAATTTGCGAAATTTAGGATGAATACACCCTTGCCTTGTTGAACAAAGCATTCAATTTCAGTCAGTTAAATAAAAATTGTGTTTAGCTAAAACTTAGTGAGCGCTTTCACGCCATTGCTGACTTCTTGCCATAATTTTTCTGGTAAATAACCAATGAATGAGTTTTACAACACATGAGGTGGTTAAAATCAAAATGCTCATCGCAACAGCAGCAACCGTGTCTCCCGCATCATCCATATTTAAAACCGCCACCGCCGCTAAACTAGTGTCTGGTGAATAAAGGAAAATGGCAGCCGACACAGTGGTCATGGCATTCACAAAAATATAAACCGATACATCGCATAGCGCTGGAAAACACATAGGCAAATAGACTTTCCAAAAGGTTTTCCACTTCGATGTTCCTAGAGTTTCCGCCGCCTGATCGAGCTGTAGCGGAATTTGTTTAATGGCATTGGTTAAAGTGAGGTGTGGCACGGTGTAATAATGCACAATGGTTGAAATCACCAAAATGGTCATGGTCCCATACAGCACATTTAACGGGTTGCTTTGCTGGTTAAAAAACAAAATGTAGGCAATACCTAGAACTAATCCCGGCACAGCGAGTGGCAGTAAAACCAAAGCTTGAACATAGTTTTTAATGAATGGATGTGTCTTAAAACGTTCGGTTAATAGCGCCACCATAAAAATCAGTGCCGTTCCAAAAACAGTACTAAAGAGTGCCATACGAACCGAGTTAAAGTACGCTGCCCAACCGCCGCCATCGACATATTCAAAACTGTAATGAGCCAAGGTCAAAGACAAATCATAAGGCCAAGACTGGATGAATGACGCCAGCACAGCCGTAAAGATAATCAGTAAAATTGCACCTGAAACCAAACCACAAAATAGGCTCAGAACGACTTCAAGTTTTTTATTCGGTGCTGAAACATAAGGTTTAGCCTGAAAGGCTTGAAACCGTGCATGGCGTTTGCTTTGTATTCGGTCGAAAATAAAGACAAACACTGCTGGTAGCAATAACAAGATGGAAATTACCGCACCCATACTCATGTTTTGCTGACCAATAATCTGTTTATAGACATCAAGCGCCATCATGTTAAATGAACCGCCAATCACTTTCGGAATTCCGAAATCGGTCAGCACATAAATAAAAGCCACTAGACTTGCGCTAATGAGTCCATAGCGAATTGCAGGTAGCGTGACGTGGTAATGGGTCTCCCAGATATTTTTACCTAGCGACAAAGATGCCTCAATTAAACGCTGATCGACACTGCGAAAAGACACCATCATCAACATCAAAATTGCTGGAAATAGCCAAAAGCAGTAACTGATTAAAATACCGATTGGGCCATAAATTTGTATATCGCCCAGTAAAGACTTTAATACGCCTTGCTTACCAAACAAATAAACCAATGCTAAAGAAGGCAAAAGTGATGGAGCTAAAATGGGTAAAAAAGCCACCAGTTTAAAGAAGCTTTTACCCTTTATATTCACATTGGTGAGTGCAAAATCATAAATACTGGCAAGCAATACTGTAATGACAGTAGCAGCACAAGCAACCCACACCGAGTTAAATACAGAGCTGAGTAAAGCTGGACTTGCAAAATAGTTATAAAAATTTTCAAGACCAACAAAATTTTGATTTTCATCAAAAAATGCAGTTTCAAACAGCATCATTAAAGGTGCAATAATCGCTAAAGTCAAAGCAATTGCAACGCTTGCTAAAGCAATATTTGATCTTAATGAATATTCAGTTTTTCGACGCGGCTGTGTTTTTAAAACCGCTGAAGCAGCTTCATTTAACATAGTGCGTACCCTTGTTCGTCAAAGACATGAATGAGCTGATTAGGCACTTTTATAAACATGAGTTCTTGCAAAGATTTGAACTTGATATTTTCAATTTCAATTTGCAAAAGGTGTTTTGCCTGCTCAATTCCATCGATATGAATAGTGCAAAACAAACGACGTTTGGCACCTAAAAATTCTGTGCTTAACACTTTAACTGGCAAATACAACGACTCTTTATCACTACCGAAATTATCGACCAACTCGACGGCTTCAGGTCTAAAACCAATGCTGTAGCTTTGCCCTGCTTTAAGTTTTTGCTGCTCAAAATTTAGAGGAATAAAACCCAAAACCTCGAGCTGATTAATGACCGAACAAGTGGTTGCCAAAAAGTTCATGGTGCCAATAAACTTTGCAACGAATTGGGTTTGCGGCTTGTAATAAATATTGTGCGGCGTATCAATTTGCTCAATGACGCCATGATTCATGACTACAACACGGTCAGAAATGCTTAAAGCTTCCTCTTGGTCGTGTGTGACCATAATGGTTGGCAAATTAAGCTGTGATTGAATCGAACGAATCTTCTGTCTTAGGTTTAGACGTACCTGAGCATCAAGTGCAGACAATGGTTCATCTAATAGTAAAATATCAGGCTTCGGCGCAATTGCCCGAGCAAGCGCAACACGTTGCTGCTGCCCACCCGACAATTGATTGGGATATTTTTTAGCAATATCGGGTAATTCAATCAGTTCTAATAACTGCTGAACTCGTTGGCTACGCTGCGCCTTATCCCATTTCTTTTTGTCTAAGCCAAAAGCAATATTTTCTTCGACGTTTAAGTTTGGAAATAACGCATAGTTCTGAAACACAATACCACAGTGACGCTTTTCAGCACTGAGCAACGTAATGTCTGCGCCCTTTTTTATGACTTTTCCATAATCAGGTTTTTCTAGACCCGCAATGATGCGTAGTAATGTGGTTTTACCGCACCCTGAAGGCCCCAAAAAGCTCACGAACTCGCCAGCTTTCAGGTCTAAATTAATATGCGTTAGGGCCTGAAAGTGTTGGAACTTTTTTTGTATATCCACCACTTCTAAAACCGACGGACCATGTTCAGGATATTTATAGGTCGTTAATGACGACAGTAAATGCCCTGCTAACTCACCTTTCTGGTTTTGACCTAGCAGCGATGATTGCAATGACGAAGGAATTTGCATAATGAGGCCCTTATCCAAAAGATCACTTTTCAAAACGCTTTGACCATTCAGCCAAAATACGTTCACGCTGCTCGGCCGCCCAATAAAAATCATTTTTTACGAGCATTTGAGGAAGATTTTTTGGGAAACTCATGCTCGTATTTTCAATGCCTTTATAAGCCACCATTGAAAAGTTGTGTGCATAAGCTTCATTTGCCGCTTTGCTTACCGACCAATTTATAAATTTTTGTGCGCTACTTAATTTTTTGGTTCCTTTCACAATTGCTGAGGCTTCCATTTCCCAGCCTAAACCTTCAGTTGGATAAATCACTTCTAAAGGTGCACCTTCTGCTTTTAATTTAAATGCCGGATAACCAAAAGAAACACCAATTGGAATTTCACCCTGCGCTGCCATCTTGCAAGGTTTTGAACCTGAATGAGGATATTGTGAAATGTTTTTATCTAAAGCCTGCATATAGTCCCATGCCTGCTTTTCACCCCAAATTTGCATCCAAGCTGTGACATCCAAATAGCCTGTACCACTTGAGGCTGGATTTGGCATCACAATCAGGTTTTTATAAATTGGGTTGGTTAAATCTTTCCAAGTTTTTGGAATTGGTAACTTACGCTTTTCTAATTCAACTTTATTGACACAAATTGCAGATTCCCATGCATCCATACCCGTCCAAGTCGGTACAGGTTTTTGGCTGACAAATTCTGGTTTTAAGTTTTGAATGCCTTCAGGTTTAAAAGGCTCAAGCATGTCTTTCTTTTCCATGACCAGCAAACTGGTTAAAGCCACACCAAAAACCACGTCCGCTTGTGGGTTTTTCTGCTCTGCCAAAAGTTTAGCGGTGATTACACCAGTTGAATCACGTACCCATTTTACTTTGAGTTCAGGATAGGCTTTATGTAATTCCTCTTGGTATTGCTTAAGCTGGTCGGCTTCCACTGCCGTATAGACTGTAATTTCTTCTGATTGTTTTGATGTTGCTGATGAACATCCCATCTGAATAGCGACCACTACACCTAAAACTGATGCAGTACCGAGTTTAATTGTCTGTTGAACGTACTGTTTCATCTGCAAACCATCGAATGCAATTATTTGATGATCGTATTTCAACAGCTTTATATGACAGTTTAATTAATCTGGTTTAAACCAGATTGTATTTTTATGCTCGCGCTTCGAAATGCAAATCTAAAACATCATGTAGCCAATATTCTTGGTCAACATCGGTAATCACGCCTTCTTCATTTCTGTTGCTACGGCAAATATATAAACCCAGTGCCCCAACATTCACATGCAGTGCTTTAGCCTGTTGTTCCGATAAAGCGGTTGGATAAAGGTTAATGTCAGCTCGGGTGATATGGCAGTTATATTGATTTGCCATCAGTAACGTAATGGATTGCTTGAGATCATGAGTTAAAAACTCGGGGAAAAGTTCGGCATTTACACGTAAATGTTCAACTAAAACAGGGCGACCATTAATACAACGACGTCGCCAAACTGAATAAATCGGATGCCCTTTTTCAACTTTTAAATGCTTGGCATCCCAAGAAGTAGCCTGAGTCAGTTCACTCGAAATTACTTCTGTAGAAGGTTCATAGCCTTGTTCAATCACAAACTGATTAAAGTTTTTTGTCGATTGCGGATGATAAATAATACGAGGAGAACGAACATACCAACCACGGCGATCTAATCGATAAATCAAACCATCGGTTTCCAAAGCCAGTAAAGCTTCACGTGCAGCCACACGAGTGGTTTGGAACTGTTCAGAAAGCACTCTTTCTGATGGGAGTTTTGCGTGGGCTTCTAATACGCCAGATTCAATATCATGGGCAATTGCATCGCGAATAGGAATATATTTAGGTATGCGTGCTTGGTCCTGTTCCATACAAACTTAGAATTTATAAATAAAGAAATTAATAGCAATATACTGAAAAAATGTGACAAAAGCTTTTATTAATGCTGATCTTTTAAGCAAAACAATCTCTTAAGCTAGTACGGCCCACTTAAATTTTTATATAAAAAAAGAGCATTTTCATGCCCTTTTTATTTTTACTTAGTCTTTAGCTTGCATGCTTAAAACGATCTATTTGCTTAATCTCATAAGGCAAACCGACATAGTTTTCAGCCAATGTGGTTTTACCCGCAATCGAACCTAGTACATAACTTAACTCGGCCTGTTTAATCTTATGATCAAACTCACTTTCAGTTTCAAAACGATGCAATAAATGAGTCATCCACCAAGAAAAACGCTCTGCTTTCCATACACGTTGTAGGCATTTTTCAGAGTATTCATTTATCCCTTGTTCGGAACCTTCGGCATAATATTCAATGAGTGCGCTTGATAAATAAGCAATATCAGATGCAGCGAGATTTAAGCCTTTTGCTCCAGTCGGTGGAACAATATGCGCAGCATCTCCTGCTAAAAATAGTTTTCCGAAACGCATTGGCTCGGTCACAAAGCTACGTAACGGCGCAATACTTTTTTCAATAGAAGGTCCTGTGACTAACTTTTCACGGCTTTCGGGATCTAGGTGGTTTTTTAACTCGTCCCAAAATTTTTCATCCGACCAGTCTTCGACGTGATCTGTTAAAGGGACTTGTAAATAATAACGGCTACGCGTTTCTGAACGCATACTACATAAAGCAAATCCACGTTCAGACTGTACGTAAATGAGTTCATCGGCTACAGGTGGAACGTCTGCCAACACCCCTAACCAGCCAAACGGATAAACTTTTTCAAAGGTCTTAATTTTATCTTCTGGCACGCTGGCACGGCAGACACCGTGGTAGCCATCACACCCTGCTATAAAGTCACACTGAATTTGAAAAGCTTTACCTTGGTACTCAAACTCAACTTTTGGTGCAGTGTAGAAATCTTTTACTTGTACATTTTGAGCTTCATAAAATGAAGTGAGCTGCTCTGCTTCACGCGCAGTCATTAAATCTTTGGTAACTTCGGTCTGGCCATATACAGTTACTTGTTTACCACCTGTAAGTGCTGCCAAATCAACCCGATGCTTTTCACCATTGGTTAAGATTTCAATACCCGAATGCGGTAATCCTTTTTCTTTTAAGTTTTGATCAACGCCTGCTTGTTTGAGTAAGTCGACCGAAACTTGCTCTAAAATTCCTGCACGAATCCGTGAAGCTACATATTCAGCACTACGTTGCTCAACAATAATATGATCGATGCCAGCTTTATATAGAAGTTGCCCAAGCAATAACCCTGCTGGCCCAGAACCAATAATTGCAACCTGTGTCTTTAAAATATCCATAACTTCATCCTTGTTTCATCCTGACTTTTAAATTACTGGCTTTAACTTTTGTTCACTATGTATCCAAGACGAAAATAACCGTTTATCATTTAGTTTGTCCGAATAGCGGACAGAAACAATCAAAATAACAGGAATGAAAGGATGCCTTCTCTCGATGCTTTTCTAGAGCACCCAAACTCGCATGAGAAAATACGTCAAGATGACTACATTGCAGGGTTAGCAAAAGGCTTGGCTTTACTGGAAGCTTTTGGAACAGATCGGCAACGGCTTAATGTCACTCAAGTGGCCGAGCGAACCGGTATTAGTCGTACAGCGGCAAGGCGTTACCTAAAAACTTTAAAATACTTAGGCTATTTAGAAACCGATGAACATTACTTTTGGCTCACTCATCGTGTGCTGCGCTTTTCGAGTTCTTATCTAAGCTCTGCCCACCTGCCTAAAGTTGCTCAATCATTTTTAAATCTATTATGTGCGCAGACATCTCTTACTTTTTCAATTGTGGTGTTAGACGATAACGAAGTCGTACCGATTGCCCGTAGCTATTTACCACAGCAAGATAATTTACGTGTCAGCCCTTATGGTATGCATTTAGGAAACCGACTCCCTGCCCATGCCACTTCCACAGGTAAAGTATTGCTGGCAGCACTGCCCGCAGAAGCTCAACATACGTGGGTAAAAACTTACGGTTTAAAACGCTTAACGCCTTTTACCATAGTAGATGAGTCAAAGTTTTTTGAAGTGCTTAAGGGTATTTCGTTATCGGATTATTGTCTTTCCAAAGAAGAACATGAGCTTGGTGTGATTGCGATTGCAGTGCCCGTATTTAACGCCCAAGGTCAAGCTATAGCAGCGCTTAACTGCATGTCTCAAACTAACCGTGTACAAGAAGATTATTTGGTTCAGCAAATTTTGCCATTGCTGCGCAACACAGCAAATGAACTGAGAAATGTGATTTAAATAGACTTAGAAACTCCTGTGATCAATTAGATGTACAAGAGTTTCAACCCATAATTTTAAATAGTGAATTCTTTAACTTGCTGGCTTGCCAGATCTAATGCCTTGCTGCGATAAGCTTGCATGTCTAAGCCTTCTGCATAAATAAATTCAACATCATGAATGCCCATTAGCCCTAACACTGCCTTGAGATAAGGCGTGACTGCCTCAGTTTCTTGGCCAACATGAATGCCGCCCCGACTGCTTACCACCACCGCTTTTACCCCTTCAACCAAACCTTGAGGGTAAGTTTCGGTGTAGCGGAATGTTTGTCTTGCTCGTGCCACCAAATCAAACCAGTTTTTGAGTTGAGTAGGCACATTTAAGTTGTACATCGGTGCGCCTATCACCAATAAATCAGCACTTTTTAATTCAGCAATTAATTCGTCAGACAAAGCAACGATTTGCTGAATGTCTTGATTGTTATTTTCCGCACCACGCAGCGCCTGAAAAATTTCCAGATCTAATACAGGCAGATTCATTTCAGCTAAATTGCGTATGGTGATGTCATCTTGCAAACCTTGATCTTTACGGTGTTCAAGCATTACATCAATTAAGCGATTGGTTTGTGAACCCTCACCCATAATGCTGGATTTTAATACCAATATTTTAGCCATGACTGTCTCCATATTTTTGATGAAGCCATAGTAACCCCACAATAAATTCAACAGTGGTGATATTATTTCTTACCATTGGTTCCTTTTAGTCAACAATCATGCAACATGAACTAAGTGCAATTTCTATATTTGTGACTGTGGTTGAAGCTGGAAGTTTTGTAAAAGCTGCCGAGCAATTGCATTTAACTCGCTCAGCCATTAGTAAAAATATTGCTCGGCTTGAAGATCAGCTTGGTGTGGCTTTATTTAAAAGAACAACACGTTCACTCAGCATGACTGATGAAGGTGCTTTGTTTTATGAACATAGCCGCCGAGCGTTAAGTGAAATACAAAATGCAGCGGCGTTATTAGACCAAGGGAAAATTAACGCAACAGGTCGTTTACGAATGTCTGTGCCAGTGCTGTTCGGGCAACTCTTTGCTGCCCCGCTTATGGTTAAATTTGCTCAGCAACATGCGGACTTACAGTTAGAAATTTCATTTAATGATCGAACTGTAGACTTGGTTGAAGAAGGTTTTGATTTGTGTATAAGAATCGGGGCACTGCCTGATACCACTCAGCTTGTTGCCAAACCGATTGGTCAGCATCGAATGCTACTTTGTGCCTCACCTGACTATTTAAATAAAGCAGGTCCCCTAGAACATATTGAGGACTTAGAGCATCACGCCACGATTGCCGATCCACATTTTGGTCAAATGCAAAAATGGCGACTTCAAAAGGAAAATGACGCGCCTTTATTTATTAAGCCCAAAGCAAAACTCCTTTTAAATGACTTACAAGCCATTAAAAATGCAGCGCTTGCTGGAGCTGGTATCGCTTGGCTACCCGATTGGCTTATTCAAAATGAATTACAGAATGGTAAGCTCGTACAAGTGTTAGAAACCATGTCGAGTATTGCTTTTCCGATTCATTTGGTATGGCCTGCGCTGCCGTTTATGCCACTCAAAACCCGTCTTGCAATTGATTATTTAGCGCAGCATTTACCGTCTGAACTGAACAAACAAGCTTAAAATAAAAGAGGTTTGAACATAAGGAACCAAGCCTTAATAAGCCTTACTGTCCAATTAACTTTTTAATCCTATCCCCTCACTATGTACGCAATTAAAATTACTCTTAAGTTACTATTTTATTAGAAGAAAAATAATAAGGTGATGGTCAACTTTCTTGACTGTAAAATGCGTTTATGTGAGTATTAGCTAGACTAACTTTACAAAAATTACTTATATGAAATATAACGTTATCGCATTACTTGCAGGTTTGTTATTGGTGTCTACTGCTCACGCCGAGGAAGCTCCTATGGATGCCACTCACTTGGGCTTGAGAGCTTTTGTATATAATGCATTTGTAGGTATAAAAAAAGCAGAGGATATGCCTCAATTTCCTAAAGGGCATCCGTTGACGAAAGCTGAACTTTATAATGGTGTGGCTGCGGGTGTTCGTGTTCGTGGTAAAAAGTGTAGTAGCGTGGTGGACGCGCGCGCGCTAGATGCCAATGGTTCAAAAATATCAGTGAAGTGTGCTGGCGGAGAAAGCTATCAAGTATTGCTTAAAGGTAAATGAAATCGCGCATTTGCCTATTTGGGTTTGTTTCAGCAATGCTGATTAGCAATGTTAATGCGCAGACCCAACAAGAATTGCCTCTACCCTTACTTGGTCAACTACTCGGTTTTACGCAAAATGTTTATTTTAATGCTAATCGATTAGCTGAAATGCCAAAGATGCCAACCGAGCGTGCTGCCACTCAACCCGAAATATTAGAGGCTGTGGCTAGTGCGCTGAGATTGCAACAACATCCATGTAGTTCGGTTTTAAATGCCGACTATGTTGATGAGAGTGGTAATCTGATATCAATCAATTGTGTAGATGGTAATTATGTTGTGGATGCACGACGTGGCAAGATCAACCCTTAAGCCCTCTATCATCTTCCCAGCCCTCTCCTCACGATCTGTGGGATTGCCAAAAGTAAACGCCAAGGCTGCTGTGATGTCATGGTGAGTTTTGTTGAAGGGATCTAAATAGCTGAATTGATTTCTCAACTTGAGAAATCAATTCTATTTTAAGTCGTTATATCGGCGAGTTTATTTATATGTTTTAAATAAACTCTATAAAAGCTTCACCATTAATTCATCGTTCAGTCGAAAGCTTTCAAGCAAACTAGTCAGCATCCTCTTTTTTAGAAGAAGGCCCCAAAGCCATACTCGAAAATACGCCATCGCGATAAATCCATGCATGTAATAACGCAGCAGATAAATGACCAATAACGACAGCAAATAATAGCCAAGCCAAAATTCCATGTAATGTACGGAACCAAGCGTAAAACGTAGAGCTGGTTGGTGCTATAGGCGGAAGGTCCCAACCCGGAAATAACGTTACAGGCCAATTACCTGCCGATAGTGTTGCCCATCCGAGCAATGGCAAACTAAACATCAAAATATAAAGTAGCCAATGTGATGCATGGGCAAGAAATGCCTGCCAGCGCGGTACAGTCGGCGGCAAAGGTGGAATTGGATAACAGAGTCGATTTATTAATCTTATGATGACCAATAGTAAGATTGCGATTCCTAAAGGTCGGTGAATATCAATTAACCACGGACGCCAAGTAATTGAGGTGGTCATTCCTACCCCAATAAATAGCATGGCCAAAATTGCTGCCGCCATAAGCCAATGCAGTATTCGAGCAGTCAAATTAAAATGAC
Source organism: Acinetobacter sp. 1566109 (assembly GCF_000582255.1). Taxonomy (NCBI): domain Bacteria; kingdom Pseudomonadati; phylum Pseudomonadota; class Gammaproteobacteria; order Moraxellales; family Moraxellaceae; genus Acinetobacter; species Acinetobacter sp. 1566109. The sequence continues at coordinate 15,573 of NZ_JEYB01000060.1, forward strand.
GTGGAGCAGTATCGTTAGATTTGTTTTGCATTGTTCAGCTCTCCTATTTGCCCACGGCATCCGTTGCTTTGCCAAATCCAATTTCACGTAATCGAGCATTGTAAGACTGTGAATAGATCGCCGCTCGTGCTGCGAGTACTGGATCATCTGATAACTCAATTCCGGGTGGCACCAAAGTTGGGTCAAAGTTAATATCACGACATGCGCCATTTACCTGATCAGTTACATTTTTGACCTCTAATGTTCCGGCTATAACTTCTTTACGTTCTTTTGGCCAAGGCTGAGATGGGTCATTCACTGGGTCTCCTGGTTCGGCAAGTTGCAAAACTAAGTCCCAATAGAGCGGTCCTTCAGCCAAACGTTTTTTGATGTCTTTAAATAAGAAATCAGGGCCAGCTTGATCACGTTGTTCTTTGGTCAGACTAATAAATTTTGAATGAGGACGCATAGACCAACGGACTGGTTGTTCTTGCCCATTAGCCGCCCGTAATATAAAGGCATTTACGACATAAAATTCTGCACCGCTAAAACTACCGGTTAATGGCATTTTTGCCTTTTCCTCAATAGACTTACGCGCTTCGGGATATTCTTTTAAAAATGCCTCAACAAGGGCTGGATCAGGTTTGCCAGTAGATGGAACGGGTTTAAATGCTTTTTGCTGCGCCAAAAAACCTTCAGCATTTCGCGTCGGGAAATAGGGAAAGTTGTTTAATTTCATGCGCCACTGCGAATGATCGGCTGCGGAAAGTAATAAAGCCATACTCACTGTTGCGGTAGAATTATCTGCCGCATGCGGGTTACCGCTACCAATAGAAAATCGACCAATTGCAGGTATATCAGACTTGGCAAATACAGTGGCTTTCGAGAGTGCTGCTGCCGCACCATTACTATGGTAAGTGCCATCAAAACAAATCCCTTTACCGTGTGCCCGTCGATATCCGGGATCAAAGTTTTTTAATGTGTCACCCAAAAAAGTTTTGGATGTTGTTCGGTGTCCAAATAGACCAGCGGTCCAAGCAAATGCCAATACTAAAGCGCCTGCGATTACAGCAATACCCACGAATCGCAGCCAGTACTTCTTTAGCGTTTTAAAATTCAAATTATTCATTCTTCATCCTGTGTAAATTGTATAGCTGCATCTATAAAAAGTTTGATCCTATAAAAAGAGTATTACTTACATTGATGGGACCATATTCAAAATTAGTTGAGTAAATAAAATCCTAAAATTTCTGGATCCAATATAGAGATGAGCCTTAATATAATATTTATTCCTGAGCCATATAAGGTACGTACCTCAAGGTTAGTATTAAGCTTATTCACATTTGAATGGAGATAAATAAAGCATGGGTACGAAAAATGTAAAAGTCCCCACCTTGACCGAAAGAGTCCGAAGAGGTGATCTTTTTACTGGAGAGAATAATTGTCAGTCTCGAGAAGCATTTGCTCATGTTACAAGCCTCTGGGGAGTGATATGCTTGATTGCTTTACGTGACGGCACCCATCGTTATAGTGAGTTACGCCGTAAAGCAAACGGAGTCAGCGAAAAAATGCTGACTCAGACCCTCCAGCATTTAGAAAAAGATGGTTTTATACGTAGAACTTCTTATCCAGTCGTCCCTCCCCACGTCGAATATGATTTAACCTTATTAGGTGAGGAAGTCGCTAAACGTGTTGCTGCACTTGCTGACTGGTTAGAGGTTAATTTAAGCGATATTAAAGCAGCCTCTTTAGCTAGTGAGGATGGATAGTGGCGATAAGAAAACGCTCCAACATCTTTTCCTGCTCGATTGTTCCATCTGAGCCTAAAAGCTGAATGATTGTACCCTCCACCATATATACAAATAGCTTGGCATCGGTAAAAGAAGCATCCGCGTTTAGCATTCTAAGCTGGCTATAAATTTCATTGGTCAGCCATGTTCTGTACCTCACCGCGGTCTGAAAAGCGTTGGGATAATTATTTTTAGTTTCAAAAATGGCTTTAAACAATAAGTAATACGGCCCTTCTAAATCGGTATGTAAGTCATAAAGCTTTTTGAGTTTATCTATGGCGGCAGTACCTAAGTCGTACTCGACCATTGCAACCACTTGATCTTGGAGCCGTTCTTTTTGTACGATCAGGCAAATTTCAATAAAGCGTTCTTTAGAGTGAAAGTAGTTATAAAACGTCATTTTATTCACTTCGGTTTCTTTCACAATTTTGTCGACGCCCACCATGTGAAACCCACCGTGATGAAACAGATTAATCCCTTTTTTTACTACTTCTAAAGCACGTGTTGAGAGAACTAAATTTGGCATAGTTTTACCGTTATAAATTCTTGTTGTTTGTAAATGAGATACTTTTTTGGGAGAAAAAAAGGCATAGCAAAGCCGTAAAGACTGTGCTTGGCACATCTCAAGTTTGTTATTGCTAAGTTTTAAGTAAAAATGGCTTTAAGCCTGAAAACCTTTTGGCTATCAAGCTGCTTTAATTTTTAAGCTGTGTCGTTATAGCTTTTGGCATGGAGAGCCAAGAAATAATGGATGTGCAAAGCCAACTCCTTTTTATTGGGAGTTCTGCCGACATGAATAGAAATTATGGTGGCAGAACGAGAAGGGGTTCGCGGACTGGTACAACAACCAGCACACCCGAAGGTGTCCCTCTCCCGTCCTACCGCTACGGGAGGAGACGAGGAGATGCTCACACAAAATTATCCCTCAGAAAGGAATAATTCTGATGCTGTTGTAATCGGTCCGCGACGACCGGCTGGCAATGTGGCCAGCAGGCAAAGAATAGTGCCCAACCCTTTTGCAGTCAAGCACGCAAAATGCCATTTGTTTTAAATTAAATCATTAGAAAAGTAAGGCTAAATAATGGGTGGGTTATTGTTAAGTGGGGGTTGTAGAAGTGAGAATAAAAAACAGCCTTGGGAGGCTGTTTGGAAGGATTGGATATTAAATATTTGGTATACTCCATATTAAGTTAATATCTCTTTTAAATGGTACTAAAACATCAAATGGAAATGACACCTAAACAATTAGAACTAAAAAGAGAAAATCACTACGTATGGGCCAAATACTTAAAAAATTGGTCTTTAAATAACTCAGATGTATGGTATACAACAAAGAAACTTAAAATAGCATGTGACAGTGTTAAAGCAATTCTTAAGGAAAAAGACTTCTACAAATACCAGTTTATTACAAAACAACATTTGGACCTAATCAACTTTATATCCAATAAATCACCAGTAGAACTACAAAAAAAACATAAATTTTGTCTAAATTCATTTCTAATATTACAATACATTGAATCTGCATATATAAAATCAGGAAAAAAAGATGAGAAATTACAAGCGTGCATTGAAGCATTTAAGAGCAATACAATAGAAAATATTCATACAGATCATGAAAAAGGTGTAGATGTTATTCTAAAAAGCTTACAAAACCATGATTTATCAATTTTAGATGATACCCTAAATATGTGTAAATTTATGAGCTATTGGGGACACCAAATTGCCAGAACTAAACCTTTCAAAGATAAAATATTAGCTGCTCAGACAGACCAAGAATTACAGAAAACTTATAAAGAATCTTGGTGGTTTATTAGTTATATGCTTGGTATGAATTTAGGAAAAAGTTTTTTTGAAACACGAAAAATTGATATACATTGTTTATTAATCAACGAAACGAATGAAGATTTTATAACATCAGATCACCCAATTATTAATATACATGAAGCAATAAATGAAGATGATATGACTGTTCCTTCTGAGAATGAGGCGGACTTTTTTTATGCAATTTCCCCCAAATTAGGCTATATGATCAATAAATCTAAACGCTTTAAAAAAGGTATAAATTACGTATCAATAGATTTCGTTAGGGAAGTTAATACAAAATTAGCTTTTTATGCCGATCAATACATTATTGGCACGACCGAAGATCAATTGAAAATTTACAAAAAGTCGGTTGGAAAAAGATTAAAAATTATAAAAGAAATTAAGGAGAGTTGATTTAATGATTTTAATATTTACGCCTTTTTAAGATAATAATTTTTTTAATATATACAGTTATTTCGCATAAAAGGTAACATATTAATTTTCAGATAAATTCAATCTAAGAGACAAAATGCAAAATAAAATTTTTTATTCTTGGCAATCTGATTGTCCAACTAATACAAATAGAAGTTTGATCAATACAGCTTTAGATAAAGCCATTGAAGAACTGCAAAAAGATAAAACTACTACCATTAATCCTGTGATGGATAGAGATACTTTAGGACTATCTGGTTCTCCTGATATTACTCATTCTATTTTTTCAAAAATTGATAATTCTTTTGCTTTTGTATGTGACGTGTCAATTATCGACTCTACTACATCTCGTCCGACACCAAATCCAAATGTGTTAGTTGAGCTTGGGTATGCTATAAAAACTTTAGGGTGGAGTAGAATTATTATGGTTATGAATACTCAATATGGGGAACCAGATAAACTACCTTTTGATCTTAGATCAAAACGTGTCTTAACTTATAAAATTGCAACTGAAGAGCAAGAAAAGGCACCTATCAGAAATAGTCTTTCAAAAACCTTCGCAATTGCATTAAAAATGATTTTTGATAATCATGAACCAAATTTACTCTCGGAAACATTATTAAAAAAACCTGAATCAATTAACTTCCGTGAATCCGATTTACAGTTATTCAATCAATTTAAAGAAACACTTCCGTCAAAAGGTAGTATTAGTTTTATTGATGAACAAAATATGGCTGGATTTTCATGGCCAAGTTCGGCTTTAAATCAATTAGATGATTTCTATCATGATTGGGGAGATGCTGAACATGAATTTATTGATACAGAATTAGAAACCATTAGATCTAAACTATATGAGTTAGTAGGAAACTATCTTGGACAGATTGCAATCAACACTTTTCCTGCTAATACCTCAGGGCGACAGACGGTTCCTCCTGAATGGGAAGAAACAAATCCAAAGCATTTCTTTGAAGTCGTTAATAAACTACATGAAACTGCTGGGCAAATTGTGAAAACTCATCAAGATCTTATAAGATTAGGCCGTCAAAAACTGGCTCCTTAGAGATAATCTCATTTGAAATATGATATATAAAATTTTAAGGGACTGTTCTAAATTTTGTGTAAGTACTTAATTTTTATTTATCCTTCAGAGGATAATTACAAAAGGTACTTCACATGGATGAAGCAACAATCAAAAGTATGGCTGCCGAATTGGCTAAAGGTCTAAAAACACCAGAAGACTTAAACCAAATGACAGCAGTCTTTAAAAAATTCATGATTGAAACTGCACTCAATACTGAACTTTCAGACCATCTCGGTTATGAAAAGCATCAGCCCAAGAAAGGCTCAAATAGCCGTAATGGGTTTAGTTCTAAAACCATTACAACTCAAGATGGACAACTGGCTTTAGATATTCCCCGTGATCGAGAAGGTTCATTTGAGCCACAAATTATCAAAAAGCACCAAACACGCATCACCAGTATGGATGACCAAATCCTCTCACTGTATGCAAAAGGAATGACTAATAGGGAAATTGTAGCCTTCTTCAAAGAAATGTACGATGCCGATGTGTCAGCATCTCTCATCAGCAAAGTTACCGATGCTGTGATTGAGCAAGTGACTGAGTGGCAAAATAGAGCCTTAGATAGCCTTTATCCTGTTGTCTATCTTG
>NZ_JEYB01000061.1:0-21198 GCF_000582255.1 Acinetobacter sp. 1566109
TTCATATATTCAGGGTTTTTTAGATGCTGTAGCGGCAGAAAAAAAGATTTTGTGTTTAGGTAAATGTGCGTATATTCAACATGCAAATCTTATTCATTTAGCTAGTTTAAAAGAAATGTTAGATAAGCCTCTCCTTAAGAAAAGATTGTGGCAACTTATGCAAGATAACAATGAGTAGTAGGGATATACATGAAAAAGGTTGTAGTTTTTAGTCAAATTGATGAAGAGATTTTGTCGCGGTTGCAGCAGGATTATCATGTTGTCGTATTAAACCCTAAACTGGGTGATATCAATGAACAGATACGACAAGAAGTGGTAGATGCTGATGGAATGATTGGCGCGGGACGCTTGCTTAATGAAAGTAACCTTGCTCCAGCACAAAAATTAAAAATTATTTCATCTGTGACTGTTGGTTATGATAATTATGATGTTGCTTATTTGAACCAAAAGAAAATCTGGTTATCAAACACACCTCATGTTTTGACAGAAACTACTGCGGATCTTGCCTTTACTCTATTGTTAAGCGCAGCTAGAAAAGTACCATTTTTAGACCACTGGACTAAACAAGGCGAATGGAAAAGAACAGTAGGGCCACAGCAGTTTGGTCTGGATGTTTTTGGGAAAACACTTGGTATTATCGGACTTGGTAATATTGGTGCTGCAATTGCGCGTCGTGGTTTTTATGGTTTTAACATGAATATTGTTTACCATAATAGACGCGAAAAGCCTGAATTGGCCGAGCCATTGAATGCTCAATATCTAGGTTTGGATGAGTTGCTACAACAGTCTGATTTTGTAGTCACAGCAGTTGATTTAAATGCAGAATCTAAAGCCTTAATGGGCAAAGCTCAATTTGAGCTGATGCAAAAGCACGCTATCTTTATCAATATTGCGCGCGGTTCAGTGGTTGATGAGCAGGCACTTATTGAAGCTTTACAGCAGGAAGTCATTTTTGCTGCTGGCTTAGATGTATATGAAAAAGAGCCTTTGCAAGATTCGGTACTTTTTAAATTACCAAATGTTGTTACTTTGCCTCATGTGGGGTCTGCTACAGCTGAAACACGCAAAAAAATGGCAAATTTAGCTTATAAAAACTTAGTAGAAGCATTGGAAGATAAAACACCAAGGTATTTGGTGAACCCTAATTTCGTATAAATATTGAATAACACTTCATTGCAAATATAGTCTATTTTCAATGTTATAGTGAAAGCCTGCTCATATGATGTAAGAAACTCAAGCATTATATGAATGGGCTTTTTTTGTTAGTTTAATTTTTAATAGAGAAGAACTTTTGAAATTTTTGCCAGTTATTTTAAGTTTGGCTTTTATAACAAATGCCTCTTACGCTAATCCTTTTGACTCAAAACCAGCTTCTGGGCAGGTTGAAATTCCGAATATTGGTAGTGGAATAGGATTACTTGATCAACAAAAAGAAAAATTTATCGGTGAAAAAGTTTTCCGTGAAGTTCATAAACAAATGCCAGTCATACAGGATGTATGGTTGGAAGATCAGTTTTTTCAAGTTTTCTCTAATATCTTGGCTGAAACACAGCTTGGACAACCTATTGGGCTTGTGGTCATTAAAGACCCACAAATTAATGCCTTTGCTGTTCCTGGTGGTTTATTTGCATTAAATACAGGTCTTATTTCCTCGGCTCGAAATATTGATGAGATTGCTGGAGTGATGGCCCATGAAATTGCTCACGTTTCGCAAAGGCACTTTAGTCGTTCAGAAGAGGCTTTTAAAGGACAAACTCTTTTGAGCTTGGCTGGTTTGCTAGCAGGTGTGGCTTTGGCTGCTCAGGCAGGCGGGGATGCTGGAGCTGCAGTCATGTTGGGTACGCAAGCTGCACTTCTGGATAAACAGCTCACTTATAGTCGTAATCAAGAGCGTGAAGCTGACCGTATTGGAATGCAATATATGTATGCTGCAGGTTATAACCCGCAAAGTATGGCAGATTATTTTGAAACGATGCACAGAGCAACAAGTCATGTAAGTTTCCTGCCGGATTTTTGGCTTACGCATCCCTTAACGACTGAACGTATGAGCGAGGCCCGTTTAAGAGCAAACCAGATGCCTAAAGTTAAAAGTCGAATATATGATGTCGATTTTGAAATTTTAAAATGGTACACCATGGTGGTTGCGGGAGAGGCGACTGAAAACCAATTGCAAAGTCTGGCATCGCAAAAAAATCTCGCAGGGTTACTGGCTTTATCTGCTTTTTATCTTAAACAAGGAGATTATGCCCAAGCTCAAACAACCTTAGATCAAGTAAAATCTAGTGGTAAGCCACTTGTTTCTTTAATTCAAACAGATATTTATTTAGGTCAGAATAAACTTGATCAGGCCTATAATTCGATCGCTCCCTTACAAATGACAATGCCTGAAAATAAAGCTTTTAGCTACAAATTGGCTGAGGTTTTATTGCGTCAAGGTAAATATGCTCAAGTGCAAACTTTGGTGCAGCGTTTTATTAATAAAAATGCTCGAGATATTCAAGGCTGGCAATTATTACAGCAAGCCGCTAATTTAGATAAACAGTCACCATTAAGAGCGGTGAATGTGTTGCGATATCGTGCAGAAGCACAGTATTGGTCTGGTAGTGAAGAAAATGCAATTAAATCTATGCTACATGCACAAAGACTAGCGAAAGGCAATCAAGCCATGTCAGCTAAAATTGATAGTCGATTAAAGCAAATGCAAGATGAGCGACGAATGAAAATTTAGAGCTTGTAGTTTGAGCTTATGCTTTTCAAACACACAAATATACTTAAACTGACAAGTAAATGAAAGCTTAGTCTAAGAGTATATAAAGAGAGAGGAGGGAATTAAGCTAATTTAGCTTTAATTTTTGCTGAAACTTGAGCAGGATCGGCACGCCCGGCTATGATCGGACGTAGAGAATTCATCACCTTACCCATATCTTTCATGCTAGTTGCTTCTTGAGCAGCAATCGTTTGCTCAATGATAGAATCAAGCTCTTCCTCAGTCATAGCTTCTGGTAGAAACTGGGAAATAATCTCAGCTTCGGCTTGTTCTTTACTAGCTAAATCATCACGACCAGCACCTTCAAAGGCTTTGATCGATTCTTTACGTTGTTTAATTTGCTTTTCAATGACCGCAAGAACCTGAGCGTCGCCAAGCTCTATGCGCTCATCAACTTCGATTTGCTTAATTGCTGCTTGTAGACTACGCAAAACCGTCACTGTTGCCATATCTTTGGCACGCATAGAAGTTTTTAATGCATCAGTAATTTGGTCTTTTAAAGTAGTCATAATTTCAGCAGTCAATCACAAATTAATTAGTAAAGGCGAGTAGTACGTACAGATTCGCGAGCCAATTTCTTTTGGTAGCGTTTAACTGCAGCAGCTTTTTTGCGCTTACGTTCTTGAGTTGGTTTTTCGTAGAATTCGCGCTTACGAACGTCAGCTAAAACACCAGCTTTTTCGCATGAACGTTTGAAACGACGGATAGCTACGTCAACTGGTTCGCCTTCTTTCAACTTAACTTGTGGCATGTAAAATCCTCTAGATTATGGATAAGATCAGGCACACCATTGCGCCGGATCACAAGTGAAGGTCAGTATTTTACTCATTTACAACTCATATCACAAGTCTATAATAGCGATTGCAATATTTTGACTCATATAAAAGGCAGTTTTGATGATTGTTTTAGGCTTAGAAACTTCTTGTGATGAAACAGGGTTGGCACTTTATGATAGCGAACTCGGCTTGCGGGGACAGGTTCTTTATAGCCAGATAAAACTTCATGCTGAATATGGTGGGGTGGTTCCAGAGTTGGCTTCTCGTGACCATGTTCGTAAGCTTATTCCTTTAATGAATCAATTGCTTGAACAAAGTGGTGTAACGAAACAAGAGATTGATGCAGTTGCTTATACGCGTGGCCCAGGTTTAATGGGAGCATTAATGACAGGTGCATTATTTGGAAGAACTTTAGCTTTTTCTTTAAATAAGCCTGCGATTGGTGTTCACCATATGGAAGGTCATATGTTGGCTCCATTACTTTCAAGTCAGCCACCCGAATTTCCATTTGTAGCATTGCTTGTTTCAGGTGGTCATACACAATTGATGGCTGCCCATGCAATTGGTCAATATGAACTCTTAGGTGAGTCTATTGATGATGCTGCTGGTGAAGCTTTCGACAAAGTCGCAAAAATGATGAATCTGCCATATCCGGGTGGGCCAAATATCGCAAAACTGGCGTTATCTGGTGATCCTTTAGCATTTGAGTTTCCCCGTCCAATGCTTCATCAAGGTCTAGATTTTTCTTTTAGTGGCTTAAAAACGGCAGTATCTGTTCAATTGAAAAAATTGAATGGCGAAAACCGTGATGCTGATATAGCTGCTTCATTCCAAGAAGCAATTGTAGATACCTTGGTGAAAAAATCGGTAAAAGCTTTAAAGCAAACTGGGCTTAAGCGTTTAGTGATTGCTGGTGGGGTAAGTGCAAATTTACGATTACGCGAACAGTTAGAAACTTCCTTAGCGAAAATTAAAGCGCAGGTTTACTATGCAGAACCTGCTTTATGTACAGATAATGGTGCAATGATTGCATTTGCAGGTTATCAGCGTTTAAAAGCGGGCCAACACGATGGCTTGGCTGTCACGACTACACCGCGTTGGCCAATGACAGAATTGTCTATTCCTAAATAAAATTATTCATCTGCAAAGGTTTGTTGGTTTTCAATATCTATATATTCGATATAACCCCGGCCTTGTACTTCATTGCCAAAATAATGGCCCGTAAATATATAACCACTTGCATAACCTTGCCCATGACCATAGCGGAATGGGCAGTCAATTTCTGCCTGAATGTTTAAGATAATTTGCTTTGCATCATTTCGAGCGATCCATGAAAAATATTTTGGAAGTTGCATTTTTTTGCCCGTTGGAGAAATGAAGTCATCAACTTGATGTGAAATAATATCAAAGCTAACGTCTGTATAAATTTCAGCTGGTCGATCAAGATGTCTAATGTGCAAGGTATAGGTTACTGTTTGCCCCACAATATCTGCTTTTGTTAGAAGAAGTTGAGTGTTTTCATTTAAATTGATGATTTGATAAGTGAAAAAATCAAGCGGTAGTTTATGGTTCTCAGGTATAAGTTGAGTTGTGAATGAGTGGGGACCAACTGCACGAGCATATTCGTAAGTGCAAAGCCCTTCGCTTTCAACGCGTTTTTCCTGATAGTTTAAAAAACCTTTAAACTTTGCCAACAAGCTAAAATGGTCATAGACTGGTGTTTTTATAAACCATGAAACGTCTGAAGTCACATCAATATCAAAGTCGAAATCTAGACCCTCATAATGCCCATTAATATGAATTTGAGGGAATTTTCCTTGAATTGAAATTTCCCGACCAAGCTCTATTAAACTTCCATCTTTATTAATTTTTGTCTCTTCGGGAATGATATAGGCTTTCAATAACGCTTGTTCAAGGGCGGCTGTACTTGAAAAGAAAGTCGCTGTTTTTCTAGGATTTCCAACGATAATATCATCATGATCAAATGCCAGTGCGCCAGGCGTACCGATTAAAATCATAATATTTAAATAGCGATGAGGTTCTGGCAAAAGTGGAAAAAAGATTCCGTAGTGGGTCCAGCTATAGTATTTTTCGTTAACACGTGGGCGAATGATATGAGATTGAGTAAAAGGAAGGGTTGAATATTTTTTTGCTTGATCTAAAAAGCCTTGTGCAAATAACAAACTTTTAGCAACAGTTTTGCTTACTAGAGAAATTTTTGGCAATTGTTTTTTCATATATAAACCTAAAGAAAACTATCTATATTTAGGTTATGGAAAATAATTGCCAAAACTAAGCGGTTTATAGGCCAAAGCTAAGGCTTTGTGGGACATTTTATTTAACTGTTAGACAGTTCTTTTAAAGCGTTTAAACCGATCCAATGCTTAGAAAACTGATAAGCCGCACGACCAGAGCGCTGACCACGCATTTGACACCAACGTAAACTCTCAGCTCGAACTTCATCATTGAAAGGCATGTTCGCTTTATCTAGATAATGTTCTACGATTTCTAAATATAAATTTTGATCCATTGGGTAAAAAGATAACCACAAACCAAAACGGTCTGATAGAGAGATCTTTTCTTCAATCGCTTCTTGAGGATGTAGTTCGGTATATTGAGGCACATCTACTTTGGTTACAGGTGTGTTTTCGTGCATGAACTCAGGTAACAAGTGGCGACGGTTACTGGTCGCATAAATAATAAAATTTGTTGAACCTGACTGTAATGAACCATCCAATACACTTTTTAAACTACGATAATTTTCATCTTCAGCATTAAACGCTAAGTCATCACAGTAAACGATATACTTTTCAGGTCGGTTTTGAATAATTTTTTGAATTTTTGGTAAGTCTGCTAAATCATCACGCTCAATTTCAATTAAACGTAATCCTTGAGATGCATACTCTGTGAGTAAAGCACGAACAATAGAGGATTTACCTGTACCACGTGAGCCTGTTAACAGTACATCATTTGCGGGTAAGCCATTTAAAAACTGCAAAGTATTTTGAATAATTTTTTCTTTTTGACGTTCGATGCCTTTTAAGTCATCAAGATAAATATTCTTAGGCGTATAAATGGCTTTAAGTTGCTGGTTTTCCCATCTAAAAGCTGGTGCAGTGAAATCAGTTTCTTGCTTCGGTTCAGGTAAGACCTGCTGTAACTGATTTAATACAAGTGATAAGGTTTGAACTAAATTGTCGGGTAAATCAATGGTAGCCATGGTTAATCAATCATGTTAAACAGTAATTTACTAGGATACTAACACCGAAATTTGCAAGCTGACAAAAAAGATACTGGTAATGCAGTTTATCGGTTTTGCAATTGATTGAAATGTTCAGACCGCGCATAGTGTTGTCATGTCTATTCAGTAAAATCATCTGTGAAGATGAGGACGAAATATGTTTGAAAAAATACGAAGTGATATGAATCCACATCAGGCTTACCGTATCAAAAAATTACAACGTCAATTAGACATGGCTGAATCTTATGAAGAATGGAAGTCTTTTGCATTAAAACTGGATGAAGAGACAGGTGCACAAGAGTGGAAGTTTGATAATAGTTCGCCTTACTTCGATGCCGAACTCATTTCTTATCGTTACACTTTACTGAAAAGATATCGACAGCAACATCGCACTTTAGATTTGATTTATCTTTTAAAAGAAGGGCTAACCTACGATATTGCAAATATTGGTCATCCTATGTTGTTTGCTGCCACACATGTAGGCACAAAAAAATTAATTGAAGATTATATTGAAGAAGTCAGTCAAAGCTTGGCTTATATTGCATCTAGTGAATGTATTACGTTTCAAAGAAAAGAAAAAATCGAGTTTTTTGAAAATTGTGAAAAAGCTTATGGTCAGCCTGCTCTTATGTTTTCGGGTGGTGCAACTTTAGGTCTTTTTCATACTGGTGTATGTAAAGCTCTAATTGAACAAGATTTAATGCCTAAGGTACTGTCAGGCTCAAGTGCGGGCGCTATTATGACTGGTATGTTGGGAATTTCTGCCAGTGAAGATATTCAAAATTTGTTAAATGGCGAGCAATTTTTTAGTGATGCGTTTCACTTTAGAAAACTTCGTGAACTCATAAAAGGAAATGGGGGCATTGCAGATGTCCACTATTTAAAAAAATTCCTCATTGAAAATTTGGGCGATCTTACTTTTGAAGAAGCATTCAAAAAATCAGGTTTGAATATTAATGTCGCTGTTGCGCCGTACGATGCAACAGAAAATCCTCGGATTATGAATGCAATTATGACACCCAATGTGTTAGTTTGGAGTGCTGTATTGGCTTCTTGTGCTGTGCCAGTTTTATTTCCGCCTGTACGTTTAACCAGTAAGCGTTATGATGGTGAACATACCCCTTATATGGCCAATACTAAATGGGTGGATGGTAGTGTGCGCAGTGACTTCCCACAAGAAAGAATGGCAAGGCTTTATAATTTAAACTACACCATTGCTAGTCAAGTAAATCCGCATGTTGTGCCATTTATGCAAGATGATGCACACCGTTTCCGTAAGGATGTTTTAAGTTGGCCAGAACGTATTTTAAGACGCCAAGGTAAAGTGCTTTCGATGGGAATAATGGATTTTACCCGTCAAAGATTAGGAGCCATTTCTCCAGTAAGGAGATTGCTTGATCACGGATATGGTGTAGTAGGGCAGCGATATTATGGAGATGTTAATATTATTGCCAAATATAGCTTAAAACATTATGCATATACGTTACAAAACCCTCGTCCACATTTATTTAAACGATTACAACGAGAAGGTGAGCGTGCGACTTGGCCGAAAATATCTTCTATAGAAACTCATGCGCGTATTGGTAAAACAATTCAGCATTGTTTAGAAGTTTTACGTTTTGAAGAAAAGAAACAACAGCCAGAGTCTTATTATGCTGAAGCATGATTTTGCTTCCCATATAGAACACTTAAAATGCGTAACAAAACCTAAAAGTTCAGCTTTAGGAAGGCATCTATGGACATGTTCTATAGATGCTCATTACTACTGGCTAAAATATCAAGTGCCGCATGTACATGCTCAAGGTGAGCAAGATTTTTTGCATGAATTGCAATTCTATGAAAATATTCAGCATAAAAAAGTGAATTGGCTTTTGCCATTTAAAATATTTGATGTCAGTACTATTTCCCAATTACATCAGTTTGAAGGGAAAGTATTAATTTTGCCAGACACCGATTGCTGGTTTGATGATTTAGATCAAAAGCAAAATTTAAAAGATATTCATGAGATGATCTATACAGCGCTTATGGCTTTAGCAGAACTTCATGAGCTAGGGTGGATTCATGGCGATATTAAAAAAGAACACTTTCGAAAGTTTGAGCAAAGACTTTATTTAATCGATTTTGAAAAAGCACGGCTTATAACTACTCCTGATTCAATCATTGATGCTACGCCAAGATATATGGCACCTGAACTGTTCCATGGAACTAGGAAGAATATACAAAGCGATTTATATGCTTTTGGAGTTGTTTTATATGAATGGCTAAGTCAAATACGTTTACAAGCAAACACTTATCATGACTGGGCTGTATTGCATTGCCAAAACTTAAACATTCAATTACCAGATTCATTTCAAATTTTTTACCCGTTACTGGTGGGGTTATTGCAAAAACAGCAGAAAAATCGATTTTCAAATGCATTTGAAGCAATCAATTGTTTAAATGCTCTCTCAAACTTATAAAAATCATTGATCTAGTATCTGTATACAATTTACACGGTCAGTTTTTTTTAGAAAAAAAACACTTGTCACTGTTAGATCTTATCGCTAATATACACAGCCATCGGGGGCGTGGCGAAATTGGTAGACGCACTGGATTTAGGTTCCAGCGCCGCAAGGTGTAAGAGTTCGAGTCTCTTCGCCCCCACCACTTTAAGTTAAGACTTAAAGTTGATTTGAATGTTAAGTCATTTAAATCTTGGAAGAGGATTGGTGTAATGGTAGCATGACGGTCTCCAAAACCGTTCGTCAAGGTTCGAATCCTTGATCCTCTGCCACATTTATTTTAAATAAATGTCCCAGATGGGGGCGTGGCGAAATTGGTAGACGCACTGGATTTAGGTTCCAGCGCCGCAAGGTGTAAGAGTTCGAGTCTCTTCGCCCCCACCATTGAAAAAAGCAAGACGATGATCTTGCTTTTTTTATGATTAAATCTAAAGGGTTTAATTATGCATATAGAGGATTGGTGTAATGGTAGCATGACGGTCTCCAAAACCGTTCGTCAAGGTTCGAATCCTTGATCCTCTGCCAAGATTCAAAAAGCTCCTGTTACGGGAGCTTTTTTTGTCTCGTATATTTTCTAATTAAATTTTCTTAAAAATTATTACTTATATTAAATAAAATTTAATTTCATACAGACTAATCTGTATAAAGTATTTTTACTTTGTTAATGTTTTGTTAAAATATGATTAATTAAAGTAAATTTTGATTTGATTTATATGTTGAACTATAAAAAATTTAATAAAAGCGTCTTATTCATCTGCTTATCACTAATGGGGGGCTTAAGTTATGCTGCGGACTCAGGTGATCCGATTGGCCAGAGAATTCAGGCTGACCAAACCATTCGACAACAACAGCGTGACACTGCATTAGAAAAACAAATTCAGCCGAATGTAAACGTCAATCTAGGGCAAGAACAAAATAAGATTTCAGCTCAGCAATTACAATATTTACGTTCTAACAGTGAAACCCCTTGTTTTGAAATTAAGAAAATACTTTTAGAAGGTGTAGAAGCCCATCAATTTATATCAGATTTTAATGTTATTACGACTGGCAAGAACAATATTATTGGAAGATGTTTAGGGGTAAATGGACTAAACCAAGCCCTTGATCTTGTACAAAATAAAATTATAGCAAACGGTTATGTAACCACACGAGTTTTGCTTCCTCAACAAAATATTGCATCTGGTACGGTGCGTGTTCGTGTTATTCCAGGACGAGTGGATCAGATTAAGTTTGCTGAGGGTACTTCTAAACGTGCACATTTATGGAATGCTTTACCAATGAAGTCTGGTGAGCTGTTAAATATTCGTGATATGGAACAAGGTTTAGAAAACTTTAAACGAGTGCCAACGGTTGAAGCTGACTTTAAAATCCAGCCAGCAGAACAAAAAAAAGAACCAGGCTATAGTGATGTGGTTTTGGCTTGGCAACAGGCTAAACCTTATCGCTTACATATAGGGATTGATGATTCAGGGAGTGAGGCGACAGGAAAATATCAAGGTACAGCGACTTTATCACTTGATCATGTGCTGACTTTAAATGATCTGTTTTATGTCAGCTATAACCATGATTTAGGAGGTGGAAACTCTGGTAAACATGGTACTGATGGCTTTTATGCAAGTTATACTATTCCATTTGATTATTGGCTATTTTCAACCAGTTATAGTCGCTCTAATTACTTGCAAACAGTCGCTGGAAGTAGTGAAACTTATCAATATAGCGGTAAAAGTGAACTCATTAATGCAGATTTATCTCGGGTGATTTATCGAGATGCGCACCGGAAAACAACCTTAGGTTTTGGGGGGTGGTATCGTGAATCACAAAACTATATTAATGATGTAGAAGTTGAAGTACAACGCCGTAAAACTGCGGGTTGGAAAGCAACTCTTGATCATATCGAATATTTTTCTAATGCTACTTTAAGCGGCAATCTGACTTATAAACGTGGTACAGGTTGGTTGAATGCGATGAGAGCACCAGAAGAAGACTTTGGTGAAGCTTATACGCGTGTGGGGATTTTACAAGCCAATGCCAGTTTACAAGTTCCTTTTAAAGTAGGTCAGCAAAATCTGCAATATCTAGCTGAATGGCGTACTCAACACAGCAATCAACCTTTAACTCCTCAAGACAGATTTTCAATTGGAAACCGTTATACCGTAAGAGGTTTTGATGGTGAGCAAACTTTATTGGCCGATAATGGATTTCTAGTTCGCAATGAACTGAGTGGCTCAATCATGAATAAACCCCAGTCTTGGTACGCAGGTATCGATTACGGAGAGGTTGGTGGAAAAACTGCACATTATCCAAATCCTTTACCAGGCACGAGTTTATTAGGTGCAGTTATTGGGTTGCGTGGTCAAATTGCTCCCTTGCGTTTGAATTATGACGCCTTTGTCGGAGCACCGTTGAAAAAACCAGATCACTTCGAAACAGATGATTACACGACTGGATTTAGCGTGAACTGGACTTATTAATACATCCTCTCCCAACTACATATTTATTTGATTACATAAAAAATTTAGTGAGACTTTAAAGTGAATAAGAATCGTTATCGTATTATTTTTAGCCATGCTCGTGGGATGTTTATTGCTGTTGCCGAGATTGTAAAAAGCAAAACCAAGCAAGCAGGGCAAAGTCAGGGGGTATCTGGAACAGATTCGACGACAGTCTCGGTTCTACCTATTCATTATAAGAAGTTAAATCCACTCAACTTTGCTGTGATTGGCTGTTTGGGAGCATTGGTGATTAGCTTGCCAATGAGCAGTGTGGCTGAAACCCAGATTAGTGCAGATAAAGGCGCGCCAACATCGCAGCAGCCAACAATTTTAACTAGTGCAAATGGAACAACTCAGGTCAACATTCAGACACCAAGCGCTGGTGGTGTTTCACGTAATACTTATACTCAGTTTGATGTTGGGCAAGAAGGCGTTATTTTAAATAACTCACGAAATAACACCCAAACTCAATTAGGAGGCTGGGTGCAAGGTAACCCATGGCTTGCAAAAGGCGAAGCCAAAGTTATTTTGAATGAAGTGAATAGTAATAATCCAAGTCAACTCAAAGGCTATATTGAAGTTGCCGGAAAACAAGCACAAGTTGTTATTGCGAATCCATCTGGTTTGATCTGTGATGGCTGTGGTGTGATTAATGCAGATCGCTTTACTTTAACTACGGGTCAAGCGGTGATGAATCAAGGTTATCTTGAATCATTCCGTGTCCGCGAGGGGCAGGTCACGATTGAAGGTAAAGGCTTAAACGGAAGTTTAACCCCTTATACAGATATTTATGCGCGTGCTTTAAAAGTCAACGCTGGCTTATATGCAAATGAACTCAATACGGTACTTGGACAAAATGATATTCAAGTCAAAGACCAAGTAGCTCCTCAAATCACGGCAACAACAGGACCGATAACCACGCCTCCGCCAAACTTTGCTTTAGATGTAGGCCAACTCGGTGGGATGTATGCTGGAAAAATCTTTTTAGTTGGAACAGAGCAAGGGCTAGGTGTACGTAACGCAGGTACGATAAATAGTACTCAAGGGACTCTGACGCTAAATGCGAATGGTGATTTGGTCAATAATGGTAACTTGATCGCGAATAAAGATCAGGTACAGCTAAAAGCTCAAAATATTCAAAATACCGGTAATGTTAGTAGCGCAACTTCACAAATTTCTATTGAAAGTCAAAGTCTAGATAACTCTGGTTTAATCAGTAGTGCTGATGAGTTACGTCTTAATCAACAAAATAGTTTAAGTAATAGTGGCACATTGAATGCTGCTCGCCTTGTTATTGATGCGGATAGTCTAAAAAATAGTGGTTCTATCGAACAAACAGGTTTGCAAGGACTTGATTTAAAGTCAGGTTCAATGACAAACCTTGGTGGTAAAATTGGAGTTGCCAAGAGTAATACGAGTGGTGGTACAGCTGGAAATAGCTCTGGTAATACAGGTAGTACGGTAATAGTTCCAACGGTTCCTGTTGATCCGGCACAGGATGGAGGAAGTCTGGGGGTTGTTCCTCCAATAGATACCACCCCAAAAACTTATGATACTGGCTTCATTCATGTTTCGGGTGTATTAGGTAATGATCAGGGAACGATCATTGCCAATGGCGGTGTCGATTTAGAGAGTCAAAATGGTTTGGATAACCAAGGTGGGCAACTGAATTTAGGTATTGTCACCATTAAAGGCAGCAACTTCAATAATGATCTAGGCCAATTGAATGTTAAACAGGCCGATATTCAAACGTTAGGTTTTACCAACCAGCAAGGTCAGTTGGCATCGAGTGACACACTAAAAATTCAAAGTCAGAATGCTAATAACCGAAGTGGTAAGATCCAGTCAATTGGGCAGCTCGATTTAGCTATAGGTGGTGAGTTAAATAATAGTAAGGGCTACGTTGCTAGTGGTGACAATGTTCTGGTAAGTGCAGGCGATTTAAACAACCAGTTTGGTGTGGTTTATTCAGAAAACCAATCTGTAAATATCAAAGCTAATCAAGCGATTGATAATACAGAGGGGGTTATACAAGCAAAAACTGATTTAAATTTAAATAGCCAAACGCTGAATAATACATCTGGGCAAATCATTGGCAATCAAATTCAACAGCAACACGGCACTGTCAATAATAGCCAAGGAGCTATTATTGCTAAGCAAAATTTAAACAGTACTGCTCAGCAATTTGACAATGATCAAGGACAATTACAAGCAACAACTGTTCAGTTGCAACATGATCAGCTTAAAAATACCGGTGGTATTTATGCAGATAAGGATTTAACGGTTACAGGAAAAGATATTCAAAATTCTGGTTCTTTGGCGGCTGGGGAGAATGTAAAAATCACAAGCTTAGCATTAGAACATGCACAGAATGGTTTAATTGCCGCGGGCCTAGATCGTGAAGGTAAATTAGCTGATACGGGTATGCTTACGATCAATGTGGATCGGGCTGGTTTACATGGCCAAACATTCGCAGGCCAGCATATCCAGATTAATGCGACAGGGACGATTGATGCAGCACAGGGACAATTACAATCGAAAACGATTGCATTGAACGCTGGTACAGATATTTCAACTCAGGCAGCGACAGTTGTTGCTCAAGATCAACTCAAACTGGCCAGCCAGAATCTGATCAATAATCAGCAAGGACAGTTAAATAGTCAGGATATTATTCTTTCTGCTCAACAACTAGATAATAGCCAAGGAAAAATTCAGCATACTGGAAATAACGAATTTACTCTGAACTTTGTAAATGGTCTAAATAATAAATTAGGTGAAATTAGTAGTAATGCAGCTTTAATGCAGTTAAATAATTCTATTCTAAACAATGAAGCAGGCCAAATTATTCACTCTGGAAATCAGCAATTGAATATCAATAGTAATCAATTGCAGGGAGCCCAAGGTAAGATTCTGAGTAATGGACAATTAGTATTAGCTACAGAGCAAGCTATACTAGATGGTGCTATTACATCAGCAGATCAAATTAATATTACCGCGTATAACTTGAGTCACCAAAAAGGGCAAATGATCCAACGCGGAACATTAAAACCGCTTACATTAGCCATTAGAGATCAAATCAATAACCAGTTAGGATTTATTCAAAGTCCAACAGCACTTTATATTACTGCGGGTAGCTTAAATAATCAGGGTGGCCAGTTAAGTTCTGCAGCAGATCATGATCTGCAGCTTGATGTGGCAGGTTTACTCGATAACAGCCAATCAGGTCAAATTTATGCAGGTCTGAACAATAATATTCATGCTGGTTCTATCAATAACAGTATGGCTGGGCAAATCTCTGCACAAAATGCATTAACCTTGACCAGTTTGGGGCTCATCAATAACCAGTCTGGAAAAATCGTTGCCAATGCCGATGTTGGTATTCGGTCAGAAGGACTGGATAACACCAATGGTCAGATTGGTTCGGTACAGGCTGGATTAACACTAGATGTTGGTACAGGGAAACTTACGAACCAGTCGGGTTCTTTACAGGCAGATAAAAATATTGAGATCAAGGCCGATCAATTAAAAACTCAAGCAGGTTTAATCAGTGCTCAAGGGATAATCCAGGCACAGATCAATCAGGATATTGATAACAGTTCAGGACAGATTGTTGCCAACAAGTCAGTCTTACTCAGCAGTCAGGGTTTAAATAATAATCAGGGTGTTATCGCGAGTATTCAAGATGAATTAAATATCAATGCGGGTCGTTTGGCTTTGACTAACCAGGCAGGTTTATTGCAATCCGGTCGTAATATGAACCTGATTACAAGAGGGATTGATAACAGCTCGGGTACGATTGACTCGGCAGGCCGATTGCAGATGAGTGGGCCAATCCAGACAGGCCAATCCACCCTATCTTCTACTCCCCCTTGGTTGATGAATACCGCTGGTATCATTAAAATGGGGACAGACTTTCATTTGGATGCCAGCCAGTTTGATAACCGTGGTGGTACATTACAAACTCGTGATGGCTATGACTTAAGCTTAAATATTACAGGTCAGTTAGATAACAGTCAGGGTGGTCAGCTACAGAGTGGTCATGATTTAATGATTGCTAGTGGTTCCATGAACAATGAGCATGGGCATTTGTCTGCACAAGGTCTGGCAAGTGTAAAAGCTGACCATGGTCTTGATAATACTGCGGGAAGTATTATTGCAAATGCTGATGTCAATGTGAGTAATCAAGGACTCAACCGTACCAGTACGATCAATGATCAGGGAACGATCGGAAGTGTTCAGGGACAACTCACGATAGATGCTGGACAAGGTTTGTTAAGCAACCAGCATGGTACTTTACAGGCAGCAACCCGCTTAGATCTCAATGCTGCTGATATTGATAGTACATCGGGTTCTATCCAGGCACAGGATGATATACAGATCATCAGCGCGACAGCCCTGAATAACCAGAGTGGTCACATTGTTACTACCGCTGGAAGCATTATTGCAACAGCGAACAGTTTAGATAATCGAGCAGGTCTCATTCTGAGTAATCCGCAACATGACATTACGCTTACTGTTTCGGACCTTCTTGATAATCGTCAGCAAGGACAGATTAATTCTGGTCACCGTATTGGGATATCTGCTGGACAACTCAATAACAATAGTGGACAAATCACTGCACAAAGTACGGCAAATTTAAATATTAATCAGGATATCAACAATAACAACGGCAGTATTGTTGCTTATGATGATGTCACCACCACGAGTGTGGGCGTGAATAACGATGCAGGTAAAATTTCAAGTGCAAAAGGTCTATTGAGTATCGATGCTGGCACAGGTGTCTTAAGCTCTCAAGTAGGAACATTACAAGCTGGCACCAATTTGACTGCAGCAGCAGCGAGTATCAATAACACTGCTCAGGGTTTGATAAGTGCATTGAATGCTGTAACCTTAACTAGCACAGGTCTGATTAATAACGATACGGGAAGTATCATTGCCAACCATGATGTCAATTTGACGAGCCAAGGTCTGAGTAATCATGCGGGTGAAATTGGTAGTATCACTGGTGTACTCAATGCCAATGCAGGCAATGCTGCCCTGAGTAATCAGTCTGGTCGCATACAAGCGGCAACTGCTATTGCTTTAACAGCAGTAGGGATTGATAACACTGCTGGTAATATCAGCTCACAAGGCACCGCAACTGTAGATAGTCGTCAGATCATCACGAACCAAAGTGGTCGCCTGATTGCTAACAACAATTTAAATGTGACCAGCGAAGGTTTAAATAACAACCTGGGTCAAATCGGCAGTGCCAACGGCTTATTGAATCTCAACACGGGCAATGGAGCTTTATCGAGTCGAAGCGGTAAATTACAAGCTGCAACTACGGCTACAGTCATTGCCCATGATATCGATAACACATCGGGCCTTATTGATGCACAGGGTAATGTGCTATTAACTAGTCAAACTGGGTTGGTCAACCAAGGTGGTCAAATTGAGTCGGCAACAGGTACGATCAATGCATCTGCTGCGACGCTGAATAATCAGGCAGGCTTGATCCAGACGAATCCTGACAACGACATTCATCTAACCATCATTGGGATGCTGGACAACGGCCAAAAGGGGCAGATCCTCAGTGGTGCCAATGCACTGTTGCAATTGGGTCAACTGAATAACAGTACGGGGCAAATCAGTGCGCAAGGGACTGCAACAGTAAAAACCGCTCAGGATATCAATAATACTGCAGGCAACATTGTCGCTAATGGGGATGTCAACCTGACGAGTCAGGGCCTGAATAATAATCAGGGGATGATTGGTAGTGCTCAGGGTTTACTTGCGATTGAGGCTGGTCGTGGCATCTTAAGTAGCCAAGGTGGACATTTACAATCTGCTAAGACGCTAAACTTGTCTGCAAACAGTATTGATAATACTGCTGGCTCAATTGAGGCTGTTGGGGATATTTCATTATCGAGCCAAAAGGCATTGATTAATCAGACCGGTCAAATTGCAAGCACAGCAGGCAATATAAACGTCATAGCGAGTGATTTAAATAATCAGACAGGTCGCATTCAAAGCAACTCCGGTTTTGACGTGGGGTTATCTGTTTCTGATTTACTGGATAACAGCCAGACGGGTATGATCGGTAGTGGAAACACACTGACCATCAATAGCGGTGTAATCAATAACCAGTCTGGCAGTATCACCGCACAAAATAGTGCAAGCATTCATGCCGCTCAAAGCATTGATAATACAGCAGGGGCTATTGCAGCGAATCATGACATCACGATGAGTAGTCAGGGACTCAGCAATGATGCTGTAGATCGTTCTGGGAAAATGGTTGCAGGACAAATCAGTAGTGTTCAGGGTTTACTTGACATTGATGCAGGACAAGGGAGCCTATCCAATCAGGGCGGACAATTACTGGCAGGTACTGATCTGACGCTACATAGTGGTTCATTGAATAATGAACAGGGCCGTATGTCAGCACAGAATAAGTTGACCATTACCAGTATTGGGCTGATCAATAACCGTACTGGCCATATGATTGCCAACCACGATGTTCATTTACAAAGTCAAGGATTAAATAATAGCCAGAGTGGACAGATTGCCAGTCTGCAAGGGCAAGTGTGGTTAGATGCGGGTACAGGACTGCTCAATAACAGTCAAAGTGGGCTTATTCAAGCGACCATGGATAGTACACTTCATGCCGCTGGTATAGATAACTCAGCTGATGGGCAGATAAAAACCCAAGGTGCTTTGAATATTCAAAGTAGCCAATTGGTAAATAATCGTGCCGGACAAATCACTGCGAATCATGATGTTCAGGTGAGCAGCCAAGGGCTAGATAATGCACAGCAAGGTTTGGTTGGGAGTGTAAGTGGTGCATTGAATATTGATGCTGGCCAAGGTTTGTTAAATAACCAGCAAGGTGGTCAGCTTTTGGCGGCAACAACAGCTGATTTAAAAGCTGCGGATATTGATAACTCGAATGCTGGTATCATCAATGCACACAACGATATTCAGATTCAAAGCCTGGGTGAAATAAACAACCAGAATAAGGGACAAATTGTATCTGGTGCAGGTGATATCAGTGTTATAGCCAACCAGTTCGGTAACCAGGGGGGGGTGATACAAACCTATCCAGACCATGATATCCATTTGAATGTAAAGGGGATCTTGGATAACAGTGCATTCAATGGAACGGCAGGGCAAATAAATAGTGGACACTCGCTCAGTATCAGCAGTAGCTTAATCAATAATCAGTTTGGCAGCATGGCTTCGCAAGATACATTGAGCGTGACCACTGCACAACGTATTGATAACACTGCGGGTCATATTGCTGCTGGAAACACCGTTAATATTCATAGCAATGGTTTAATCAATGATGCTGCTGTGGATGCAGAAGGTCATCTTGTGGCTGGACAGATCGGCAGTGTTCATGATGCATTAAGCATTGATGCCGGACAAGATAGCTTGAGCAATCGGGGTGGTAAACTTTTGGCTGCCACCACTGTCCAGTTAAATGCACTGAATATCGACAATTCGAATGCTGGTAAAATCAATGCTCAAAATGACATTACGATACAAACTCAAGGTACGCTCGGTAATCAGAATCATGGGCAAATCGTATCAGCAACAGGCAATATTAATGCTACAGCCAATGGTTTGAATAACCAACAGGGATTGATTGAAACCTATCTAAACCATGATATTGATCTGACCCTGAAGGATACTCTTAATTGGGACTAGTTTTGAATATGATGAGTCTAGTTTTGAAGATAGCTCTTATTACCGTTTCTTTAAGGGCGGTGTTGAGTATTTATTTGAAGAAAAGAAACTATCGGCAATATTTTTCTTTATTAACCCAAATGATGAATACAATTCGTATTTAAGAAAAGAATATTTAATTGATGGATTAAGTCCAAGTGCAAAAAAAGTAGATGTTACAAAAGTTTTTGGACTTCCAGACTTTTCTGGAACTAATTGGATTAAATATAAAATTGATAATCATAAATATATTCATTTTGAGTTTGATCAAGAAGTGAAATTAAAGCAAATAACATTAGGTCTTTTTGACTGAAAATAGTTTAACTATTGATTGAATCATTTATTAAGCATGTCTTGTAGGCATGCTTTTTTATTTCAACTTGAAATAATAGGGGTAATTAGGAGTATTTTGCTAGACATCAGGAGTTGTTGTGGAAGGTTATACTCAACCAAATACAACAGTATATCCATTATATGGTAAGTAAAAGGTTTATTATGAGTTTAATATTTTATTATATTAGGTATCCTAATGCATCAGATTTAGTAGCAACAATAAGGTCTGATGATTCTAGTAATTTTAAAGAGGAAATGATAATTTCTTATTTAATTGATGATGGTGGTTTATCTGTAGAGTTTCATATTGAATATCTAGATGACTGTATTAGTAAGTTGGAAAACTCGACAATAAATGAAATAGATATCAGTAGTAACTCTTATGGAGTTGAACTAATAAATGAAATGGTTAAGATATATTTTTTATATGATGAAAATCAGTGTTGTGAAGTTAAGAGATCGGCTTTGCTAAAATTACTAAAATCTTGGGTAATGTTCATCAAAAAAAAGCCTATTGAGAACTATGAGGAAGTTTATTTTTATAATTGAAAAGTTTAGTTTATTAGCTAAATCTTTTAATAATTTAATTAAAAAAGTGATAGTGCTACAGTTTAAGGTGAAAAGATTGCACAAGGGTAGATTGAAGAAAATTTATTTTGACGATTGGTGAAACAGGCCACGCTAAAACCCACTTAATTTAAAGTGGGTTTTTTAGTTAGTAGTAATAGCCAGTCTTAGATTTGCCAATGAGGTAGAAAAGGATAAACAAGGTCAGCCTAATGGCTCGACATTTTTTCCTCAAGGATGGTCGGAAGCAAGATTGAAATATGAACTATCAGAGGCTTTTAAAATAAGCCAGCTAGTTTACGTCCACAAGAAGGTTTTACTACTACTACACCTTCTGGGGTAAAAGTTAAGTTTGTACCACCTAGTGGTAATATTAGTGAATGGCGAGGATGGCCTTTACAATGATTGAGGTTAAAATGATTTTAGAATTTTCTTATACTTTACGTGAAGAATATGAAGGTGATGAAGGAACTCTTGTTCCACAGTTATTTAGATTAGATAATCTGGATGAAAATAGAGGGTTTGAAAATTTTTTAGAAGGTGATGATGATTATTTATACTTTATCAGTAATGTTGATACAAGTAAAAAAGTTGAAAGTATACTTATTCAATTAAGTAATATATTGGATGATAATAGTAATGAATGCCAATATATAGTGGATGGCTATTTTAGAAAGGCAGAGGTATGTAAGGATATAACTGCTTTTAATATAATGCCTAATATACAAATAGGTTATAGAGGTGGTATACCTACAGATTTATTTCTAAAAATTTTGAATTTGTGGGGGAGTATCTTAAATCGGGAAGTAAGGAA
>NZ_JEYB01000062.1:0-20826 GCF_000582255.1 Acinetobacter sp. 1566109
CCTGAACAGCGTGCTGTTTTTCTAGAAAATATTGCCGATGAACTTGATGCATTGGGTACAGATTTTCTTGAAATCGTTTCACAGGAAACCGCTTTGCCACTTGCACGCTTACAAGGTGAACGTGCCCGTACCAGTGGGCAAATGCGCCTGTTTGCCAAAGTGTTACGCCGTGGTGACTTTTTAGGTGCCCGTATTGATACCGCTTTACCTGAGCGTCAGCCTTTACCTCGCCCAGACCTGCGCCAGATTAAAATCGGTGTTGGCCCTGTGGCAGTTTTTGGGGCAAGTAACTTTCCTTTAGCATTCTCAACTGCGGGTGGTGACACTGCTTCGGCACTAGCGGCTGGATGTTCGGTGATAGTAAAAGCCCATAGTGGACATATGGCCACAGCAGACTTTGTAGCACAGGCTATTGAACGTGCCGTAGAAAAATCAAATATGCCTAAAGGTGTATTTAACATGATTTATGGTAATGGCGTAGGTGAACCACTGATTAAGCATCCTTTAATTCAGGCTGTGGGTTTTACAGGTTCATTGCGTGGTGGTCGCGCTTTATGTGACATGGCCGCAGCCCGTCCACAACTGATTCCTGTATTTGCTGAAATGAGCAGTATTAACCCGATGTTGATGTTGCCTGAAGCCTTAAAAAACCGTGGTGACAAAATTGCACAGGACTTGGCAGATTCAGTGGTTCTAGGCTGTGGTCAGTTCTGTACCAATCCGGGTTTAATCTTGGGTATTAAATCGGTCGAATTTAGCCAGCTCATTAGCAACCTAACCGACATTATGTGGGCTAAGCCTGCACAAACTATGCTCAATGCCGGAACCTTAAAAAGTTATACCGCTGGTCTTGAGCACTTAACCCAGCATCAAGGCATTAAGCATTTGGCAGGTCAAACTCAACAAGGCAATCAGGCTCAGCCGCAACTGTTTAAAGCTGATGTTGAGCTTTTACTGGCGGGTGACCAGCTTTTACAGGAAGAAATTTTTGGGCCAACCACAGTCATTATTGAAGTTGAAGATAAAGCCCAACTCATTCAGGCGCTACAAAGCATGAATGGTCAACTGACTGCGACTTTAATTGCCGATGAAGCTGACTTAACCGAGTTTGCAGATGTAGTGCCAGTTTTAGAGGAAAAAGCCGGTCGATTACTCATAAATGGCTACCCAACGGGTGTAGAAGTGTGTGATGCGATGGTACACGGCGGGCCATACCCAGCCACTTCAGATGCAAGAGGTACTTCTGTTGGAACCTTGGCCATTGACCGTTACTTAAGACCTGTGTGTTACCAAAACTATCCGCAAAGTTTATTGCCGGAAGCTTTAAAAGATGGCAACCCATTGCAGATTTTAAGACTGGTGAATGGTGAGATGACCAGAGAAGTGATCTAAAAAATAAAAAGAGACCATATGAAGGTCTCTTTTTTATATTTCGAATAATAAATCTATAGCGGAGTAGGCAAATTAAGCACGACTTGCGCATCTTCTATAACATCTAAACGCAAAATTTTTGAAACACCTAGTTCATTTAATAGCTTTGTTAAAGGACCTTCATTTTTCACTAATCTTACTTTCTTTGGAAAAAGCTTTTGCGCGAAAGAAAGAATGTTGGATTGAACCTCTGTCTGGTGCCATTTACCATCAACAACATGTAGCATGGTTGCTTTATTAATATGTGTTTCAGAGTCAACATGTTTTAAAGTGGGGACAGCAGTCTCTAAACTTAAATCTAACTTACCATTAAGATCAAAAATATTGGCTTGAACGCTTTTGGAATTAATGTTCACGTCAATTTTAGTCAGCCATTTCGGTAACTGGTAACCATATACACCCCGTACTCTGGCAATTTCTGTATCGACAGGTAACGCCAAAACATGTGCATAAAAATGACGTTGACGCATCGATTTGATTAGTTCTGCAATATGTGGCCCATGCGCATTAGGCTTGCGTACCACAATCGCAATCGACACTTCGTTATAAGGGTCATTGTCACAAACCGAATAGGTAAAGAAAGTAACGGCGACCAACCCATAACCCGGAAAGGGTTGTAATGGTGTTAAGTCAGCAGGAAGTTTTGTTTTAATCTGTTTAATAGGTGCAAGCATCAGCAGTTGCACATTTGCGCTACGATAATAAAAGTTAGGTGCCCAAACAGGACCAACTCTTGATTCAACTAATTTTTTAGGAATATGACGGAAAAAGTCTATATTTCCAGCTGCTGGATCTTTTGCAACTTCATCTAAATCGGGATTCATTCTAAAACGGTCATAATAACCACCTTTGGGTACTTTGATTTTTTGTTGCCCAAATTCAACCTCAGTAAATTGTTGTTTTATATCCATGAAAATTCACCTTTACATTAATTGACCGAGTATCTAATGCTGTCCATATGAAGACGTGTTAATTTAGAACCACTACAGAAACTATAAGTTTAAAGTTCACTTTAAAGTCAAGATTTTAATTTTGATGGCTAAAGGCTTTGACATTTAAATGAAATAAAAAAGGGGAAAGATGAGAAGAGTTTAAGGCCGTGCTTTCATATAAATTTTATTTTAAAAATACAATTAAAGTAATTGACCTTAAAGTTAACTTTAAGCTTAGTATCAATATTCAAATTTTATAACCAATCTATAAGTAGTTTTTTAGCAGGAGAACAAAGATGGGATACGTAACGACAAAAGACGGTGTAGAGATTTTTTATAAAGATTGGGGACCACGTGATGCCCAAGTTCTATTTTTTCATCATGGTTGGCCTTTGAGTTCAGATGATTGGGATACACAATTGCTTTTTTTCCTTAAAGAAGGTTTTCGTGTAGTTGCTCATGACCGCCGTGGACATGGGCGTTCGAGTCAGGTATGGGATGGTCACGATATGGACCATTATGCAGATGATGTGGCAGAAGTGGTTAAACATCTGAACATTAAAAATGCAATTCATATCGGCCATTCAACAGGTGGCGGTGAAGTGGCTCACTATATTGCACGTTATGGTCAGGAAAACGTCAAGAAAGCTGTTCTTGTCAGTGCAGTACCACCGCTTATGGTTAAAACTGAAAATAATCCTGAAGGTTTACCAAAAGAAGTTTTTGATGACCTTCAAAATCAGGTTCTCACAAACCGTGCACAATTTTTCCGAGACCTCCCATCTGGCCCATTCTATGGTTTTAACCGACCAGATGCGAAACCATCTGAAGGTATTATTGCTAACTGGTGGCGTCAGGGTATGACGGGCAGTGCAAAAGCACATTACGATGGTATTGTGGCGTTCTCACAAACTGACTTTACCGAAGATTTAAAGAAAATCACCATTCCTGTTTTGGTATTACATGGTGACGACGACCAGATCGTGCCTTATAAGACGTCTGGTGTGAAATCTGCTGAGTTACTTCAAAATAGCCAACTCAAAATCTACCCAGGTTTTTCTCACGGTATGTTAACCGTAAACCATGAAGTAATTAATGCGGACTTATTAGCATTTATTCGCGAATAATTTAAAGCTTTAAACTTTAAAAAAAAGAGGCCTATTAAGTGCCTCTTTTTTATTTATAAACAATTGAAATTAAAAATAATAAATAGAGAAATAATAAAAGGTATTGACATTAAAGTTAGCTTTAATCTTAAAGTAAAGCCATACTGAATGAGGTCATTCCAATGAAAGTGTTCGAAAAATTAGTATTCCCAAATGGCTCATATGTTCCTAACCGTATTGCTAAAGCGGCAATGGAAGAAAATATGGCTGATTTAAACCATGCACCATCAGAAGAATTAATGCATTTATATCAGGCTTGGGCAAATGGTGGCGTAGGTCTAATCATTACCGGAAATGTGATGGTAGACCGCCGAGCGATGACTGGACCGGGCGGCGTAGTGCTTGAAGATGAAAAGCATCTAGATACTTTCAAAAAATGGGCACAAATTAGCCGTTCCAAAGGTGCTCAGGTTTGGCTTCAAATTAACCATCCGGGTCGACAAATGCAAGCTAGCCTAGGTCAGCAGACTTGGGCACCTTCTGCAATTTCACTTGATCTTGGCAAAATGTCAAATCGCTTTAATACACCAATTGAAATGACTGAATCCATGATTGCAGAAGTGATTCAGCGTTTTGCAAACACGGCACGTTTAGGTGAAAAAGCAGGATTTACTGGTGTAGAAATTCATGCAGCACATGGGTATTTATTAAGCCAGTTTCTTTCTCCACTCAGCAATAAGCGCCAAGATCGTTGGGGCGGTTCTTTAGAAAACCGCGCTCGTATTTTAATTGAGATTGTGGAAGCGGTTCGTAAAGTGGTTTCGCCACAGTTTACGGTTGCAGTGAAACTAAATTCAGCCGATTTTCAGCGTGGCGGTTTTAGCGCTGAAGATGCTCAGCAAGTGGTTAAAATGTTAAATGAGCATGCAGTCGATTTGGTTGAACTTTCAGGTGGTAGCTATGAAGCGCCTGCAATGCAAGGCCAAGCACGTGATGGTCGTACACTTGCCCGTGAAGCTTACTTTTTAGAATTTGCACAAGAAATTCGTAAAGTTGCCAAAATGCCTGTTATGGTGACAGGTGGCATACGCCGTAAACAAGTGGCAGAAAAAGTAATTGAAAGTGGTGTAGATATGGTCGGTATTGCCACAGCTTTAGCGATTGAACCTAATTTGCCAAATGCTTGGAAACAAGGCCAAAATATTTCACCTGAACTCAAGCCAATTACATGGGAAAATAAAACATTGGCTTCACTTGCCAACATGGCTGTGGTCAAATTCCAGTTACGTAATTTAAGTGCTGGTAAAAAAACAAAACCAAATGTTTCACCAGCTTGGGCTTTAATTTTGCAACAATCAGCGATGTCATGCCGTACTCGCCAGTATAAAAAAGGCATGCGTGACTATTCATTTGCTTCTTAAAAAGTGAGTTGTGTTATGACAAATCTTAACGATTCAAATTGGTTAATTTATGGAGCAAATGGCTACACGGGCGAATTAATCGCTCGTGAAGCTGTACGCCAAGGTCTAAAACCGACTTTGGCTGGCCGTAACAAAGCTAAGGTTGAAGCACTTGCTCAAGAGTTAGGGCTTGACTATAAAGCTTTTGGACTTGATAACGTAGATGCAATAAGTGAGCAACTTCAAGGTTTTAAGCTGGTTATGCACTGTGCAGGGCCATTTTCAGCAACATCAAAACCCATGATGGAAGCTTGTATAAAAGCTGGTGCTCACTATTTAGATATTACGGGTGAAATTGCTGTATTTGAATTGGCACAGTCACTGAAGAGCCAAGCCGAAAAAGCCGATATTGTGCTTTGTCCGGGTGTGGGTTTTGATGTCATTCCAACAGACTGTGTTGCTGCTGCCTTGAAAGAAGCACTGCCAGATGCGACCCATTTAGCGCTTGGTTTTGACTCTAGAACTGGGTTTTCACCGGGTACAGCCAAAACAAGTACAGAAGGTATGGCCGAAGGTGGAAAAATTCGTAAAAACGGAAAAATTACCACTGTTCCGTTAGCACATTATGTCCGGACTATTGATTTTGGTGATGGTAAAAAAAGTGCCATGAGTGTTCCTTGGGGAGACGTATCTACAGCGTTCTATACAACCGGTATTCCAAACATTGAGGTGTTTGTACCTGCATTTCCTAAAATGATTTTTGGCGCGAAAATGCTGAACTATGTACGCCCGGTATTAAAAATGAATGCTGTGCAGAAGTTTATTAAGTCACGTATTGAAAAAACGGTTGTGGGGCCAAATGAGGAGCTTCGCGCGAAAGTACCTACCTATGTTTGGGGTGAAGCAAGAAATGCACGTGGGGAAATCAAAACTGCCCGTATTCAAACGGAAAACGCCTATAGTCTTACCGTAAATGGCTCACTGACTGTGGTGAATTATTTACTCAAAAATACCGTGAAAGGCGGTACATATACACCCGCAAAACTGATGGGTTATAAGCTAGTGACCGAGCTGCCGGGTTCTGGCCCGCTAGTCATTACTTAACCAAGCCTTTATTAAAACAGTAAGTTTATAGATAACCCGAATAAGGAGCCATTCTCGTTCGGGTCATTTATATAATTTATAAATATTTCAGGAGGATATAGAGCTATATAGATTCAAGAAAAATCAGAAAACAAAACACTCCATAAGACATCATTTAAATTGAATATACTAAAAAACGATAAATCTTTTTCATAACAAAGGAATGAGAATAATGAGAAAACTCATACTGTTTTTACATGCATCGCTTGATAGTTTTGTCGAAGGACCAAATGGGGCAATGGACATAGGCTGGATTGCTTACGATGCCGATTTGGCAAATCATGCCAAAGAAATTTTGAGCACTGCCGATACGGTAATTTGGGGACGTGCGACTTACCAGATGATGCATAATTATTGGCCAACCATGCTTTCAAACCCCGAAGCTTCGGAGCATGAACGAAATCATGCTGAGTGGATTGAAAAGATTGAAAAAATCGTTTTTTCAACCACCTTAGATACAGTTGAATGGAATAATTCCAGACTTGTGAAAGATCATGTTGAAGAAGAAATTAATAAGCTCAAGCAGCAACCGGGCAAGGATATGGTGATTTTGGGGAGTCCACGGTTTGCACACTATCTAATACAACTTGGTTTAATTGATGAATATAAAATTACGGTTTCGCCCGTTTTAATTGGTAGTGGCTTGCCACTATTCCAAGGTATTAAAGAAAAGACTAATCTTAAACTCATTGAAAATAAAACTTTTGCTTCTGGCGCGATAGGTCTTCACTATCAAAAGATAAGTTAATTTTTTCTATAATATTTGTATGGAAAGCCGAATTACAGCGCTGGTCTGTAATTCGGCTTTTTCAGTTTATTGAATTGTACTTAAACGCTTAACAACTGCTTGGGCAATTTCTTTGCTCGACTGAGGGTTTTGTCCAGTAATAATTCTGTCGTCTGAAACCACATACGAGGTAAACGGAATAAATGCTTGTTTATATTTTGCACCACGTTCAATGAGACCATTTTGTAAAGAAAATGGAACTTGAGACTTAATACCTGAAAGTGTTTCTTCTATATTTGCAAAACCAGTAACAGTTCTATCTGCAATTAAGGGTTTGCCATTTTCATCCTGTAAAGGCAATAAACCACCCACGCCGTGACATACCGCTGAAACAACTCCACCTTGGTGATAGATCTGTTCGCTAATGTTTTGCAAAGCTTTATTATTTGGGAAATCCCACATGGTGCCGTGCCCACCCGTATAGTAAATAGCTTTGTACTGGGTAGGATTAATCGCGTTCGGAGCTAATGTTGTTTTTAACCGTTGCATAAATGCTGGGTCGGCTAAATGCTGACGGGCAGATTTGTCTAGGTAAATGGACTTTAAACTACGTTCATCTAGAGGAACCTTACCACCTAAAGGACTTACAAAATCCATTTCATAACCAGCAGCTAAAGCCACATCGTAAAAATGAGTGAGTTCGGTTAGCCAAAGTCCTGTTTTATCTGAACGGGAAGGGTAAGCCGAGTGATTGGTCATTACGACTAAAATTTTTCCATTTGCTGTGGTAAGGCTTTGAGCTTTATCTGACTCTGCGGCATGTACTATATGTGTAGTCAAAAAAATGGCAAAAATAATGGTTAACCAACGTTGAAAATTCCACACTTTAAACATCACAGGTTCCTCATTTATCACCTGTGACCCATCGTATGTTTAAAGTGTACTTTAAGGTCAATAGAATTCTATAGGTTTACGGCATTTTTGATTTATCGTAATAGAGATTCATAAGGCGTTCGGCATTTTCTTCACAGGTAATTTCATCGGGTTTGTTATTAATTGCTTCAATCATGGTGAGTAAATTTTGCTTACTGACTTTAAGTTTTTGTTCTAAAAGTTCGATTTCCTGAATTTTAGATTCAAGTGTTTGGATGAGTGCGTCATGGTTCCAAGTAGTCACTTTTGATGGTAAAAATGATTTAATTTCTGCTAAAGAAAAACCGACTTGCTGGGCCTGTTGAATTAAAGAAAGTTGCTTTAAATCGTTATCTGTATATTCACGATAACCATTCGACTTTCTTTTTGCTTTAGGCAAGAGTTTGATTTGCTCGTAATAACGAATTGTAGGGGTACTTAAACCACTTAGTTTCGATAACTCGCTAATATTCATAGCCACATACTCTATTGACATTCAAGTTAACTTTAGACTTATAGTTACTTAAAATCAAGGTTCATAACTTTACCAAGCACACACTTTCAGTAACAGCTTTCTATGCTTTGATAGATGAAAGAATAGAATTATAAATATGAAAAATGAGGTGACAAAATGTCTAAACGCATATTACATGTCGTGACCAATGTTTCACGCTATAAGGATGTAGACCAACAAACTGGACTGTGGTTAGGTGAACTCACCCATGCTTATGATGAGTTTGAAAAGCAAGGTTATGTGCAAGATATTGTCAGCCCAAATGGCGGAAAAACCCCGATCGAGCCTAAATCGCTTGCACCTTTGGTTGCAGATAAATCTGTTAAAGCCAGAGAAAAAGACCAAGCTTTTATTACCTTGTTAGCAAATACTTTTAAGCCTTCCGATATTCATTGGCAAGATTATGACGTGATCTATTACACGGGTGGTCACGGTGTGATGTGGGATTTTTTAGATAACCCTGAACTGCAAGAAATCACCAAAAAAATTTATGAAAAAGGTGGGATTGTTTCGAGTGTATGCCACGGTTATTGCGGTTTGCTTAACGTCAGACTTTCAAATGGCAAACGTCTAATAGAAGGTAAAAAGTTAACTGGCTTCGCATGGAGTGAAGAGGTTCTGGCAGGGGTAGCGAAAAAAGTGCCGTACAATGCCGAAGAACTCGCTAAAGAATATGGTGCTCGTTATGAAAAGGCTTTTATTCCTTTTGCGCCGTATGTCGTTCAAGATGGCAATTTGATTACTGGTCAAAACCCGTTTTCAGCTAAAAAGACAGCTTTAGCAATTATAGAAACGCTTGAAAAGAGTGCTTCGTGAAAATCACTCAAAGTTATAAATAAGATAAGCCGAATACTGCAAATGGAGCATTCGGCTTATTTTTATCAAACTATGAACGCCACCAATAATTTTCAACATTCGGCTCGTTTAAGTTCAAGAGTTGTCCCATTTGCGGTGTGCTAATGGCTAAATTATTTTCATGAGCCAAACCCACAATACGTTCAAACGGGTCGTCCCAAGCATGAAGCGCCAAGTCAAAAGTACCATTATGTACAGGCAACAAATGACGACCCTTTAAATCGATATGCGCTTGTAAAGTTTGCTCTGGTTGCATGTGAACATCGGGCCATTCAGGGTCATAAGCACCAGTTTCTAACATGGTCAAATCAAACGGACCATAACGATGCCCGATCTCTTTAAATCCATCAAAATATCCCGTGTCACCGCTAAAAAACACACGTAAGTCATTATCAATAATCACCCACGACGCCCAAAGCGTCGCATTGCTATCGCCCATACCACGGCCTGAAAAATGATGGGCAGGGGTAGCCACCAGTTCAAGCCCCTCTACATGGGTAGTATCCCACCAGTCGAGCTGTTGAACTTTCTCTGCTGGAATTCCCCATTTAATAAGGGTATCGCCCACACCAAGCGGCGTTAAGAAATGTTCAACTTTATCGTTAAGCTGCATAACCGCATGGTAATCGAGGTGGTCGTAGTGGTTATGCGACAAAATCACACCTTTAATCGGTGGTAAGTCTGCAATGCTAATCGGTGGCTGGTGAAAACGTTTTGGACCAATCCATTGAAAAGGTGAAGCACGTTCAGAAAAAACAGGGTCGGTTAACCAAAACTCATTTTGCAGTTTTAACAAAATGGTTGAGTGGCCTAAACGAAATAGAGAGCGGTCAGGTGCACTTAAAAGCTGTTCTTTGGTTAAGCTTAAAACAGGAATTTCTTTGTTGGGTACAGTGTCTTTTGGCTTGTTAAATAGAAACTTCCACATGAGTTGGAGCATTTTGCCAAAAGAAGGCTTGTGTTGGTTTGGACGCGTATTTCTAAATTTGCCATTGTGCTGCTGAGATGGCATTAAGGGAGAAGGCAAGTCTGTTGTGTTTGAAATCGTCATCTTGTTTTTCCTTATTGGAACAAACCTATATATGCAAATAAGAACTTGGGTTAAGTACTTATTTTGATTTAATTAAATGAGTATTTACTCACTCATTAATTGGTTTAAAAATAAGGACGCCGTGCATCCTTACTCTTTTATCTATATTGAAACAGCATGCCAAAACGCTTCAAAGCCAGATTTTCGATAACGCTCGGCTTGAGCAGGGTCTTGGGCAATAAAATTAAGTGTAACTTCGGCAAGCGCACCTAAAATTGAAGCAATAAATAACGGTGGATAATCTCTTAATTTTCCATCGTTAATACGTTCTTGAATGTTTTGGGTGAGGTCACAAAAGGTTTGCATACCAATTTGTTTGCTTTGCTCGGTAATTTGTTCCGATGTTGAAAGCTGCGCCATCACTTTACGTTTAAGGGGAGCTTTTAAACTCCAGTCCAAATAGCTTTGCCAGATATGCGACATTTGTGTTTGTAAGTCTGAGTCGGTAGGGTAACCAAGCATCATGACCTGACGTAGCTCGGCCTTGAGCGAAAGATATAACTGATTAAGCAATTCTTCTTTATTACTAAAGTAGGTAAATAAAGTGCCTTCTGCCACGCCAGCAACTTTAGCAATTTTTGAAGTAGACGCACGTTCGCCAAGCTCTGCTAATGTTTCGATAGCAGCGCTTAAAATTGCATTACGTTTATCTTCACTACGAGGACGAGCCATATACAAATAAATTAATTGAGTGATTACTCAATCATACATAAAAATAAAAAGAGAGCAATCATATTTTGTATAAAGCTTAACAATAAGATGAAAAAAATATTATGAGTCAAATTGTAAAACGACTTTTCCTTTTGATCTGCCAGTATTTACATACGTTAATTTTGAACTGTTTCTGGACTAGGCTGATTTTCCAATAAATTGGATATATTATTTTCAAGCCAAGTTGTTAAATCAAAAAGTCTTTCGGAAGCTTCTCGTCCAAAGTCTGTGAGTAGATAATCTACACGAGGTGGTATTTCCGCATAATCTTGACGAATGATAAAACCTTCATTTTCAAGTGTTTTTAAAGTTTGTGCTAACATCTTTTCGCTAATGCCATCAATTATTTTCTTTAACTCATTAAAGCGCAAACGCTGATCTCGAAGCGCAACTAAAATCAAAATACTCCAACGACTCGTCAGCGTTAACAAAATTTTTCGAGAGGGACAATCTGCTGCAAAAACGTATCCTTTCATCGTTCACTACCTTAACTACAAAACTTTACATTTGTTCGTAAGCTTACTTTTAGGTAAGTACTTACTTTTAGTAAGTTAAGGTACTACGATGATTGGAATACATCAATGACATCAAGTGGAGATTATCATGCGTATTGCAGTTACTGGGGCATCAGGTCAACTTGGCCAATCCGTTATTTCTCAATTACTCGAACGTAATGAGGCAAAAAATATTGTCGCATTAGTCCGCAATCCAGAAAAAGCATCAGGTTTAAGCTTAAAAGGAATCGAAGTTCGTGCTTTTGATTATAGTCATGATGGCAATAAACTTTCGGCTCAATTGTCAGGTATTGATAAGCTTTTATTAATCTCATCGAGTGAGGTTGGTCAACGTACAGTACAACACCAAAATGTGATTAATGCAGCAAAACTTGCAAACGTAAAATTTATTGTTTACACAAGCTTATTAAAAGCAGATACATCACCGCTTCTATTGGCACAAGAGCATGTTGAGACCGAGCAATATTTAAAAACATCAAATATTGCATATACATTATTACGTAATAGTTGGTACAACGAAAACTATGCAATGGGACTTGCACAAACAGTAGAGCAAGGCAAAATTTTCGGGGCAACACATCACGGCAAAATTACTTCTGCTTCACGCTTAGATTATGCAACTGCTGCCGCTGTAGTATTAACTCAAGAAGGGCATCAAAATAAAGTTTATGAACTTGCAGGTGATACAAGTTATACCCTTGATGACGTAGCAAAATGGGCAAGTGAAATCAGTAAAAAAGAAGTAACTTACCAAGATTTATCAAAAGAGGAATATCAAGCGCTCTTGATACAAGTGGGTTTACCAGAAGGCTTTGCAAGTATCTTGGCAGATTCAGATGAAGGCGTATCTAAAAATGCTTTATACAGTGATAGTAAAGACCTGCACCAGTTAATTGGTCGTGCCACTACAAGTATGCAAGAAACGATTAAAGAATTTTTATCTTAATTCGATGCCGTGATGTAGAAACTATAAAGTTCATTCAATAACCTTTATGTATGAAAAAGGCTTAAATTTTTAGAGTTTAAGCCTTTTTATAAAAGATATTTTTAGTGAAATATATAAATTGAATCAGTAATACCATTAACTTTGCGCAGTGTATTATCCATAAGATTTTCTGGCATATAGAAATAGACTTAATTCTGCCAATAAAGTGTTTCACCATAGAATTTAGCAAAATAAACAATAACTACCCAAATATTTAAAGGCGAATAACGCGTATTTGGATAAATGGTGGCAATACAAAAATACCAACTTAAAACGAATAGCTAGACGTTATGATCTTATGCTTGGCTGTTGGGGAATAAAATTAAATGAAAATTTTTGCTGTTGACCAAAATAGTGCTTTAACACGCTATGCAGGACAAAGTCTGGTTATTAAATTTGATGACGGAAAAATACTAGAGATCAATGACAGCCAAGAACCTTTAGCCGCGTTCCCTGAAGGCATTCTTATATGGAGTGGTCGAGCTCCCAATCAAGATGCTATAACCGATTTGCAGTTTTCACAACTGAGCATCACGCCAGTTGCTAGTAATGGAATTATTATCGCGCCATACCAAGAACAAATAGCGACAGCTATAAGCCTGACCATGTTCGTTACCGATGAAAATGCGCAATTACTCCCAATTAAAGAAAAAAATGTTGTGATTGAGCTTAAAAATGGAAAAACCATAGAAGTACTCGAAGACTATGCTAAAAAAGGCTTGTTGGTTTGGGGCGGGCGTGAACCCATTTCAGGACTTTCTATAGAACAATTGAAAGAAAGAACCGAAAGCCTAGGGATTTATCCTATGGCTAGTAATGTCATTTACGTATTTCCATTTAAGTTGCCATAAAAGGCTCAAGGTCGGCTAAAAGAATTGCTAATTGGAACGGATATTTGAGCAGTGACACGAGTAGAGTGTTTTGTTTTTATGCATTTTTATAAATAAAAAATTAACAATAAATTTTAACTATTTATCCTTACTTTTTAATGATCTAATTTAAAGCAAATGTCATTTTGTATGCTTGACTGTAAGTGACTTGGATACTATCCTTTGCGGGCTGGCCTACATTGCCAGTCGGTTTTGACGGACCGCTATTTCAACCACTTCAGGACTATTTCTTCTGAGGAATAGTTTTGTGTGCACACCTCGTTCCCTCCCGTAGCGGTAGGACGGGAGTGGGACACTTTCGAGTGTGCTGGAGTTGAAACCAGTCCGTCAACCCGCTTCCGTTCTGCCACCATAATTTATAATGCTTTGGCAGAACTCCCAAAAGAAGGAGTTGGCTATGCACATTCATAAATTATTGGCAGTCACTGTCAAAAACTATCTCGACACCACTTAAATCAATTTAAAGCAGCTTGATTGCCTATAGGCTTTTTTGGCTTTAAATCGTCACGACCAAAAACTTAGCAACAATAAAACTTGATTTGTGCCAAGCACAGTCTTTATAGGCTTTGCTGAGCCTTTTTTTCTCCCAGAAAAGGTACAGGCTTTTTAATCTCATTTAGAAACAACAAGAATTTATAACGGCAAAACTATGTCAAATTTAGAAATATCTTCGAAAAAACTACATGTTATTCAAACTGCTATACACCTATTTACAACTTACGGGTTTCACACAGCGGGCGTAGACCTGATTGCTAAAGAAGCCAAAATCACCAAATCCACCTTTTATAAATATTTTGGTTCAAAAGAAGGCCTGATCGAAATGTGCATTGCCTTTCAAAAAAGCTTGCTCAGAGAAGAAGTGCTCTCCATTATTTACTCAGGCCATTACCGCACTTCAAAAGATAAACTCAAAGAAATTATTGTTTTACATGCCAACTTTAATAGCCTGTACTACTTTTTACTAAAAGCCTTTTTTGAAATTAAAATCGCTTACCCACACGCTTACCGTATGGCAATAGAGTATAGAAAATGGCTACTTCATGAGATTTTTGACCTGATTTTTAGTTTAGAAAGCCATGCATTAAAACCTGACGCCAATTTGGTTTTAAACCTAATAGATGGCTTGATGTTCCAGATTTTAAGCTCAAATAGTTTGGATGAACGGGATGTGGTGGTGGAGAGGTTTTTTGGCGGGGAAATGAAAATGTTTTTGTTTTAATTATTAGGAGTTTTATAGTTTTTCCCATAACTTGAGTAAGTAGATTAAATATAATTATTTGAATAATATAGGTGTTAATGGGGAAAATGGGAAAATATATGTTTAAAAGAATATTATTTGAAATATATGAACAAGAAAGGAATATATTTATTGATAGTCATAAGTTCTATTATAAGCAAGCTCAGAAAAGACTACTTTCTCAATTTAATAATCTAGAAGAAGAAATCAATGAAATTGCTGACCAGCAATTGGAGGATTTAGAGGAGTTTTTTGATCCCGATTATCATGACCCAGATGATTTTTGTGAAAGAGCTTATGAAAATGCAAATGAACAATTAATGCTACTTAATGAGATGAGAGATCAAACTTTATTAAGTATATTGGCTGGTATGTATCACCAATGGGATAAAGCCT
Source organism: Acinetobacter sp. 1566109 (assembly GCF_000582255.1). NCBI lineage: Bacteria > Pseudomonadati > Pseudomonadota > Gammaproteobacteria > Moraxellales > Moraxellaceae > Acinetobacter > Acinetobacter sp. 1566109. The sequence goes on from NZ_JEYB01000062.1 coordinate 14,845, forward strand.
TAAGAGAATGGATGGCTAAGGAAACTAGACACTGGGGTGGGAAAAATGTTGTTTATAAAATTTGGAAAGTTGATATTGGTAAAATATTTGATTTATTTGAAGTAATGGGATGGAAAATTAGACAGGAAAACTTTTTTGAGAAATTAGATGCTTGCCGTTTAATAGTTAATATATACAAACATGGAAATGGCGACTCATTAAATGAATTAAGAAAAAATTATCCTTTCTATTTTTATGATTATGAGGAGAATAGATTCGAAATTGATGGATGGTTTGATCATACATGTATTTCTCTGACTGATGAAAATCTTAAAGAATTTTATGAATCAATTCTGGAGTTTTGGCAGAATATTCCAAATAGTTTTTTTGATTCAAATGAATTCATCGCACCCAAGTGGCTTAAAGATGCATTAATAGCAGATTCTATTAGTTAAATAGTTTATTGAAAAATCATTATTAAAGTTAAGTCCCAATATTTATTCTTTAAATTTTATTCAGTTATCTGATTTAACAGTCATCAATATTTGATATAAGTTGAAATGAATTAGGAAAAGAAAGTGATAGATGCAACAATAAAAGCCGCTCAAATTCAGGCAGATTACGCTTTAATCTCTGCATTTATAGGTGCAATTGGTATCATTTTGGGTATCTTAATTTCATGGTACACAGCTTTACATTTGCAAAAGGTTGCGCGACTAGCCGAGACAAGGAGAGATGTTTATTTAGAGTTAATTGAACATTACTCATTTATGGTAAATGGCTTTTCAAAATTTCTTCTAGATTCTCATAGCTGGGCTTTTTTCTTTGAAAATATAACTAAATTTTGTATTACGATAGATAAAGCGGCATTTATTAGCACTACCAAAACAAAAAAAGAACTTTATGAGTTTCTGGAAAGTTTTAAGGAAAATTTGAATAAGAATTCAATCTGTTAATGCTTTTATGGAAGCAGTCGAAGAATTAGAACAACTAAAAGTAAAAAGAAAAAATCTAACAGAAATCTTCAATAAAAAAATGGAGCTTTTAGATAATCTACAACTTCAAAATCCTAGAGATGAGCGTATACCTAAAATTCTAAATTTTATTGATGAAAATTTAAAAGAAAGTGAAAAATTAGAGAAATTAATCTCAGATCAAGAAATATATACTTTTAATAAGAAGAATGAATGCCATACTCAACTTAGAGAAATGTTAAATGAAATTAATGATTTGACCTTGCCAATAACACATAGTTTGAGAAAAGAGCTAGGTGCTAAAACAGATATTAAATTAGACTATAAAATTCATCAAAACAATAGATAGTGAACCTAATACGCGTATCTTTTTTCTAAAATCTATTCATAATTATATAAAACCGCTCAAAGCGGCTTTATAGTTATATTGCATGGGTAGTCAAAAATTGCTGGGTTTTCCTTACTCAAAGCTTTTTGCCATTTTGGCTGATTTTCCTTAAGCCATTTATTTAAATCAGGTTCTTGCTCAATACTATGCTTTACAGCTTTTATATAAGTTGGGTTATTAACAAACTTACTCATTAAACATAAAGTATTTAATTTTATTGACTCTACAGTTTTTTCAAGTTTGAAATTTACACTTGCTTGGTCATCATATCTTTTTAATAAACCAAGCTTAAATAATGCATCATCATACAATTGTTTAGTTAAAGCAGTAGGAGCTTCTTTCGGTGCTAAAGCATAAGTACTAGCATCAAGATTGAATACAGTAGGCAAAAAAGTAGCTTGAATATCTAGTTCTTCTTGTGGGGTTGGTTTAGCACTACAAGCAGTAGCAAAAATAGGTAAGAGGCAAGTTAATAAATATTTTTTCATTTTAGAAGGTTCCTTTCTTTATCTTTATTTAGAAATGCATTTTATATTGGTGGAAAAGCTATCTTGGTTAGAGTGACTGAAGTCTAAGTAAATTTTACTATTTTTATAAAAAAAGCTCACAAAGATGTGGGTTTATTTATTACACATTGCTTAAAAAAATATACAGAAACCTCGTTAAAACGAGTTGGAACGCTACAAACGCGGATGTTAAGTTGAAGTCCACTCTTCCCAATAAGTGAGGTGAGCAATGAAATTGTTAGCTTTGATTAGCATGGGAGTTGCAGCAAGTTATTGGTATAAAACTATAAAAGATAGCAAGCCAACTCTTCTAAAACCAAATTTTGATGAAATCGTAAAAAACTTTGTATTAGCAGAATTTAAAGTCTAATACATATTATGAAATTTAGTTAAATAAAAAGCTCATCGGAAGATGGGCTTTTTTTCAATCTATCAATTCCATACAAAAGTCATTTATATTGTATATTTTTCAATCAATTAAAATATATTAATTAAAATTAATATATTGTTTTATAATACTTTTTATCGGAAAATTTTACCAAAAGTTCAAAAAATCTTTATTTTAAATGATGAGGTTAATGGAAACCTCTTAAATAAAATAAAGGAAATAAAATGGATATTTTAAAATTAATCGGCGGGAATCTGCTCGCTGTGGCTTTTATAACGGGAACACAGACAGCACATGCAGAATTTAAACGGTTTTCCGTATCTGCTGGATGGTTGCATGTCATGCCACAAGGAAAGGCAAATCCATTCAATATAAATACTGCTGTAGCAAATGGAACCACGGCCAAAGTTGGAACTATTTCTACTTCAGCATTTATGAAATCAATAGACCCTAATGCAAAATTATCAACGGGTGAAAATGCTAAAGAAATTCTTGATATGGTGTTTAGTCATCCAGTCGATGAAAATGGCAATCAAGAGCAGTCGGTTGGTCAACTATTAGGGCTTGTAGATGAAAATGATATGGTTTCGCCTGATATAACAGGTACGGCAACCATTAAAGGTCTAGAGCAATGGGAAGGCAAAGGTACAGGGCTTGAAGTAGAAGATGTAGATACATTGGGCTTAATGTTCAATTACTATATTAATGAGAACGTGTCTTTACAGTTAATCGGTGGTATTCCTCCAAAAGTTGATATTAAGGGGAAAGGAGAAATCAACGCGCCGTTATCTGGTTTTGCAAATCCTGAAGGGTTAGCAGCTTTAGTAATTGGAGATAAACTAGATTTGCTGCAAGATATTCCAATCACCAATCTTGGTAATAAATCTAAGGCGGCTACGGTACGTGCATGGACTCCAGCATTAGAAGCCCAATATCAATTCGGTAAGTCGGGTGTAAATAAATTTAGACCCTATATTGGTGCTGGTGTTATGTATTCACGCTTCTCCAATATTAAGTTAAACGACCAAATCAACTCAGACTTAATTGCTGCGGGACATATGATTCAGAATGTGCTAGACAATAATGCTGGCGCTGCATTAGATGGTAAAACCTCTAGTGCAAATCCTTATGTTCGAGTGAAAACGACTGATGCGATTGCTCCAATTGTGAGTCTAGGCGCTACTTATGACATTACACCAAATTGGTATGCTGTTGGTTCCGTGTCCTATGCAAAGTTAAATAACCGAGCAAATATTGATGTGATTGATAGCAAAACAGGTAAGCAGTTAATTCATGCATCAACCAAAGTTGATATTGATCCTTTAATTACTTATTTGGGTGTAGGTTATCGCTTTTAATATTTTTTCTTTAAATCAGCCGTATTCATTACGGTAAAAAAAGCCCTGCTAAATATTGATCATTAGCAGGGTTCGATTAGAGAATGAGAGCAAATAAATGATTACTTAAACTGCTTTTTGAACTTTTTGTGCCTTCGGTAAAGTTGGTTTTCTTCCCAAATACAATGCAATCACGGCACCAATAAATGTCAGAATGCAGAGCGGTAAAAGTGACACAGGGAAACTGCCCGAATAATCTTTGACTATACCCATAATAGAGTTCATAAGCCCAGTACCTATATGCGCAATCGTATTTACTGCTGCAATACCTACAGCAACTAAAGTAGGTGGTAAGCGCTCAGAAACCAACGCCCAGAAAGGACCTTTAATGGCATAGTTACCCATCAAAACGAGTGAGAATAAAAGTAAGCTCAAGGTTAAAGATGAAGTAAAAATAGTAAGGAGCAAATCAAAACTCGTCACAAACAATGGAATAGCTGTGTTGAGACTCTTATTACCACTTTTATCGGCATGTACACCCCAAACAATCATGAAAGCGGCAGCTAAACCAAACGGAATCATATTTAAAAGACCCGTCTGCATAGCAGTTAGATGGAAGGCTTTTAAAATCTGAGGCATCCATAATGATAAAATATTGCTGGTTGCAGAGCTTCCTGCATAAATAATTGCGAAGAACCATAAATATTTATTGGTAATCAGAAGCTTAAACTTACTCTTTTTCTGTTCGGCACTGTCTTGTTTTTCAGTATTTAACTGTTGGTTTTTTTCAAAAGTTAAGGTACTCGATAGCCATTCTTTTTCCTCAGAACTTAACCATTTAACATGATTCGGTTTATTTGGAAGCCAAACTAAACATAATATGCCAAGAAGAATTGCAGGCAATGCTTCAAAAATTAAAAGCACTTGCCATCCACTTAAGCCAACTAAACCATGCAAGCCTAATAATAAAGCAGATAAAGGTGAACCAATAAAATTAGATAAAGGAATGGCAACCATAAATACGGCAACAATTCGAGCCATATATCGTTTAGGGAACCATAGTGTTAAATACAGTAATACACCCGGGAAAAATCCTGCTTCGGCAGCACCAAGTAAAAACCGTGAAATTGCATATGAAATAGGGCCGGTAATGAAGGCGGTACAGCAACCGACAATTCCCCAAGTAATCATGATTCTGGCAATCCAGATACGTGCACCTAGCTTTTCCATGGCCATATTACTTGGAATTTCAAATATGACATATGCAATAAAAAATAATGTCGCACCAAAACCAAAGGCAGTCGCGGTTAAACCAATTTCTTGATTCATGGTTAAAGCGGCAAAACCAATATTTACTCGGTCAATATATGAGATGAAATAACAAAGAATGAGGAAAGGAAGAATACGAAAAGAAAGTTTACGGATCGTTGACTTTTCTACTTCCGATATAGATATATCATTTTTCATACATACTCCTTATGTACGTGAGAAACCAAACAGCTCGGTAGGGTTCTGATTTAAAATTAAACATTGCTCGTGTTTATCAAACACAATCTGTTTAAAAGCTTTAATTGCATCTTCATAAGTTATTAAGGATTCATGTTGGGTATGGGGCCAGTCACTTCCCCAAACGAGCTTATGTAAAAAACCTTTGTCTTTTAAAATGTTATAGGCTTGTTGGGCAGTGTTTATGTTGTTTGGAGTAGTACCCAAACGATAGAAACCAGACACTTTAATCCAGTGCTGCTTGACATTAAGCAAGCTTAAAAACTTTTGATAATCTGGATCATTAATCCCTTTAATACGGTCAACTCGGCCAAAATGGTCAATTACAACATCAAAGCTGTATTCATCTAATTGTGGCAAAAGCTGAACCAGATATTTTGGCGGTGCGTGTAATTCAACTTGCCAGTTGAGGCTTTCCACATTACGTAAAAATTTTTGCCAGTCAGGCGTATTTAACGTAGGAGGGTTAAGACCGAATAGATTTAAGCGAACACCAACGATGCCTTGTGCCTTGAGTTTCACTAGCTCATCAAAAGTTGTCTTATGTTGAACAACGGCGATCCCTTTTAAACGCTCAGGGTATTGCTGAATTGCGTTTAACATCGCTTGGTTATTGGTACCCAAAAAGCTGGGTTGAACCAAAACACCATGCGTGAAATTGTGTTCATCAAGATGAGAGATAAAACTTTGTACAATTGCATCATAATCAGGTGCATAACGTGCTGTTTCGATACTGTGGTCCTGAGTCGAAAAAACATGTGCATGTGTATCTATACAGTTCATTTTCATCTCACATTACAAATTTTAAAGCGAAAATAGCGATTAAAGCGGCAATGACTCCTACAGGAATTGCTTTAAATAACAGTTGATTAAAGAATTTGGTTTTGTCGATGTCTGCTGGTGC
>NZ_JEYB01000063.1:0-20278 GCF_000582255.1 Acinetobacter sp. 1566109
CTTCACCATCGTAGCCCACTACAGCATCTTGCTGTCCATTAATTCGAACGCTATAGCCTGGTAATAATGGTGAGTTGTTTTTATCAACCACTCTCACTAAACCTGAAATAACCTGATGAGCACCAAAGTCGACTAAAGTCCCTTGGCGATAGCCTACTACTGTTTTTTGATCTGTAGATTTAACATTCCAATTTAAAGGAAGATATGATGGATCTAAATAAATATGGTTCTCTCTATATGGCATAAGACTAGGAATAAGAAATCTTCCAGACTTGTCAGTTGTTCCTAGATTTATCCCACCATTTATAATTTGGCTTTGCGGTCCGGCATTGGTGACAACAGCATAACCATCCCCTATTTCATTGGCCGCAAATATACGTCCTGCCGCCGCAACCAACGATCCTGTCGCTGAAAGTGCAACTTGGTCATTATCCCCAATTCGGTTATAACGACCTGTCAGATACGCAGCCCTTGCTCGGTACGAACCATAGATCGATGCATTGTTAGTATGCGCATCCTGATCTCGCTCTACATATCCACCCCATCCAAATGAGCCAATGTGTGGATCACTAAATCCATTTACTTCTTGTCTATACGTTGTTTTACCACTGTCATTAGAAAAACTTGTTATTGCATTAACTTTTATAGATGGCGTATAGCGCAGCGCAAAGTAAATGCCATAGTCCTTATGGTTTTCATAATCTTTATAAGCTGAACTATAAAAACCCCAGTTCTTGTTTAAACTTCCACTTAAGTTGGCAGACAGTAACTTATACGAGTTATCACTGTACTTGATCTGGTTATAACCGACATAAACACCATAGCCTGCATAAAAGTTATAGTTGATCCCTGCCCTAATAATCTCATCTGCCAGCGCGCTATAGCTAAGATAGTTTTGTGGCTCAGCACTAATCTGGTTTTCTTTTAAATATCGGATTTGAGACACACGGGCCAGATCAAAGTAGTTATCAAATACTTTGCGGTAACTGGTGTTAAATGAAATGTTCTTGCTAATACGCCCTTCTAAACCGACCAGAGCCGAATAGCCGTTTTCATCCTTATACTGACTGGCGGCAATATCGGCATTAATCACCCCCACACCAAACAAATTCTTGGCGAAACCTGTTCCTACGTTGGAAAGACCATCTGTTGAGGCTTCCACACCCCCACTTAAGGTTAGTGAATTGCTATAACCATAACGAATTGCACCAGAGGCAAAGGTGGCATCATCATAATCGTTTGAGTACAGCCCATAGTTATAGCGTGGAACCCCAACATCTACTGAAAACTCATTTATGCCTTTTGCCAGAATCTTCGATGAAAAGTAGTAAGGCTTTTTAGTAATGATTTGCTGACCTGTGGCATCAGTCGTCACCAGTGTGACTTCATTTCCTGAAATAAACGGCAGCTGTTTAATGTCAAATGGGCCTGACGGAACAAGGCCTGAATAAATCTTTTGCTGGTTAACGTATAAGTCCAGTGTTGAAGGCAGTGCCGCCGAACCGGAAAATTGCGGCAACGCCGAGGTAACAATATCACCACGCTGGGTATAGGCACTCGACCACTGCAAACCGGCAAGACGCACACTACTGCCCCAGTCCGAGCTGTTAGAAATAAAGTCACCTAGGGTATATATCCTGACTTTTTCAGGGTCTACATATTGCCATTTACTTTCCAGACGCACCCACTTCTCATGGCTATAGCTCGTTTCATTACTACCGTTATATAAAACGCCTGATGAAAAGTTACCGAGTGCACTATTAAAAATTCCTTCAGCTGAACCTGAGAAAATACTCTCATCATTGGTTATAGTGTGGTACAGGCTGTAGTTCAGGATTGCAGCATTTAAGGGTTTCATTTTCAGCAAGTTAGTGTTTGTAGTCGATTGACCATTTAAGTCAACAGAATAGTCACTCAACATGCTCGAAGGAACTTGTAAGTTTAAAGATTGCTCATTTTCCAGATATTTAAACTGGATTCCTTTAAGTTCATTAATACATACCCATTGGCTATCTGGAATATGCTCATCCATTTTTAGCCTTAAAGCTTTTAGATCACGGGCACGAACATATAACTTTTTATCTTGATCTTGGTGTACCGATATTAAATCAGTAGATGTATTAGAATTGATCGAAATATTTAAAAATAGCTGAATATAGCCTTTATCAGAACCAGATGCCTGAAAAGCGGAGTTTGTTACTTCCGGAATATTGGGTAAAGCAGCATTGGTGTTATCTTGTAATGATTCAGCAAAAGCATGAATCGGCAAATACATAACACATAAAGCACTTACGAGATATTTCATATGTGCCTCTTTAAAGAGATGCTGGCTTACCGTTAATATTCAATGAAATATTATATTTATGATCAGCTTGAAATTTAAAATCAGAACTAATATTAAAGTTTCTTGATTTTCCGGAAAGAATATAACCATTTACGGTATTTACTTTAATCGGATAACTTTTGTTTGAAGTAGTATCTACAAGCGTTAAATTATTTAACAGTGCATGGCGATTGCCAATATTATTAATGGAAAGATAAGCACTATTTTGTTCTTGTTGTATTGACCAAGTCAGCTTAGTCATCGCATCTTTATTGACTACAAACACAGGCAATGATGAGCGAAGCAATACATTTACACCTTGAGAAGCTTTTCGGCTATCAATAGGCTTGGGTAATTCATCAATAATAATACGGTAGGTTTTTTCACCAGAAATTGGTTCCGGCTTAATTCTAACTACTCGTAAATTATAAGAATCATTAGGTTTTAATTTTAAAAAAGGTGGGCTAATTGCAATATCATCTGTAGGAATTAATTGATCTTGCCCAGCATTTTGGTTCCATTCAAATATACGTACCTGTAAATCAGCACTTTCATTTGACTGGTTATACAAGCTAATTGAAGATGCAGTCTGATCACTCAATATTTCAACATTTACAGGAGAAAGACGTATTGAGGCAGCATTTAACATACTAGGCAAAAATAATAATAAACTTGTAGCAACAAAGATATTTTTTCTCATGATTTGCCCAGAATTACTTTTCTCAAATTAAACTTAAGCTAGCTCTTTCAAATAAGAGCTAGCGTCAACAATGAATAGAACTTATTTAAAATTAATAAGTAACAGTCACAGTATCAACATAACTACCTGCACTTGGCAAAGTTGAGCCAGCAGGAATACGGCCATACACGTTCACTGTTTGTACTGCGCCAGTACCTGTACCACTATAGGCTGTTGTTGAAATACCGATTGCTGTTGCACGGTTAGTGTCAGAGAAAAGGTTATAAGGGATATATTCGTTACTTGTTGCACCACCAATCATACGGCGTTGAGTTGTTTGAGCATTTTTGCCTGCATCAAAAGCTAAAGTCCATGGCACAGTATTGTTACATAACACTTTAATAGCTGTACCGCCCGTAGTAGTCGTATCTGCATCTACATTGTTAGCAAGAGAGCTTAAAGTACCAAAATCTAAAACTGCATTAGCAGTTGTACCCGTAGCTGATGTATTCAATACACAACTATTTGTAATTGTTGCTTTAACAGTTAATGTACCTGTAGCCGTTGCAGCATTTGCGACATTGATAGACATTAACCCCATAGCAATTGCTGTTAAACCGATGAGAGATTTTTTCATGATTGAAAACCTTTTTACATTACGCCAATAAGAATTAATAGATGTAAAAACTAGCCTTCCCCAATCCAATCACTAGCTTTTCTGACTGTTTTTTCAAAGCGTCTTTTTTTTTACTCTACTGTGCGCGCATCATACAAAAAAACAACAAAAATGCTGATATTAGTTTCATTTTAAATATCTATTAACAATTCAAAATCCGATGGATTTCTCAATTATGTGTTTTTATATGGTCTATACCACTTTTTGTAGAAATTTCCGGTAATTTTATTCACTTTTTTATTAGTTTTAATAAAAAATCATAAAATTTCATTAGTTAAATTTTACCATCATTCTTTATAGTTTATCATTTATTAAAATTTCCCTTCCAGCAGGAGAGCAAAATTTAAGCTTTTGTTTGTTCTATATATTTTAAATGAATAAGAAAATAATATTCTATGAATAAGAATTCTAAGGAAGTGAAAGGTGGTTTGATCACTTTTCCCAAAATTGAGGTAAGAAATGTCATCTAGCTTTAGCAAAAAAGATAAATATGCTTTAAGTATTTCTAAAGACTAAATGAAAAATGAATCCTAAAATTCCCCCTACCATTGCAAAGCCCAGTTGTACATAAGCTTTACCATACCAAGCAAGTCTATTTAATTGATAATTTCCTTCATTCACATTAATCATCCACATATTTTTAATATCCCAACTATGGAATCCTTTTGGTCGTTCTGCAAAAAAATCAAGAATAGGTGTAAATCCTAAAATGAATAAAATGCCCAACAATGGATAGACGATACAACCAGGAAAAATAGGTTTCTTCTTTTGTTCCATGGAATCAAATATTAGGGCAATAATAACTAGTAAAGTTTCAGCTAAAGCTACTTTTTTAAAAGTTTCGAAGTCATAGCCAAGATAAAACATTAAAAACAATAAAAAAATATCAGTAAAAAAAACAGAAAATGTTAAAAATTTCCAGCTCATTTCAAACCCTTACTTGATTTTTTAGAATGCTATATAGTTGTAATAAAATCTATTGAAAATATCCTTTCAATTGACAAATACTATCAAAAAATGTTTAAAAAAACATAAAGCCATTAACTTAAAAGCTAGATTTTTGATCAAACTCATACAAGCAAATTTCAGACTTGATTAAATTTATAAAGTTAAAAAACTGTTTAGATTAATTCCCAGATTTATTTAGATTTTTTATTAACTAGCTTAATAAATAATAGCAGGCTTATTTAAAACATCTAAACCATAAAAACTCTCATATATTTTATAATCAAAGCAATAATTATAAAAGTTCATTATTTATAAAACCAACTTTATCTTAAAATTATTACGCCACAACTTTTAGAAAATTAAATATCCTCTATTCAATTTAATCTTAAATATAATCATTTACTATTGATATATGCTCTTACAGCTAACAATTCCCTACTTGTAGTTTAAGCTGCTTCTTGGCAAGGTATGTGCCAGTAAAACATTAGGAATTTGTTCACATATGGCGAGTCCAGCACAAATCATTCGACATAAATTTCTCAATACATTCTTTTCACGCCATTCACTCTGGTTCTTGTGTATTTTTACGGCACTTAGTATCACGTGGTTTAGAACCGTATATACGCCTCATAGTATCTATTATTTTATTTCAGATACTCTACTCAATGGTTTATGGGTCGTTACTGGTGCATTAAGCTTATTGGGTTTATATGACGTCTTACAAAATAGACACTCTATCTTGAGAAATTACCCAATTATGGGTCATTTTCGTTTTTTATTTGAAGATATACGTCCAGAAATTCGCCAATACTTTATTGAAGCCGATCAAGATGCTCTACCTTTCTCGCGTATGCAAAGAAGCTTAGTTTATCAACGTGCAAAAAATGAAAATGCCGATAAACCTTTCGGGTCAATCATAGATGTCTATCAACAAGATTATCGCTTTATTGTTCACTCAATTAGTCCATGCCCACCAGCAGATCCTAAGAGTTTTCGTATTCAAATTGGTAATGCACAATGCCTTCAACCCTATAGTGCATCTATTATGAATATCTCTGCCATGAGCTTTGGTAGTTTAAGTGCAAATGCAATTCGTGCATTAAATAAAGGTGCACAGTTGGGGGGGTTTTATCATGACACTGGTGAAGGAAGTCTCAGCCCTTATCATTTAGAAAATGGTGGTGATATTGTTTGGCAAATTGCCAGTGGCTATTTTGGTTGTCGAACTTTAGATGGAAAATTTGACGAACAAAAGTTTGCTAAACAGTCTCAATTGCCACAAATCAAAATGATTGAGTTAAAGCTTTCACAAGGTGCTAAACCCGGGCATGGCGGTATTTTACCTAAGCATAAAATTACTGCTGAAATTGCCGAAATTCGTGGTGTTTCACGTGATCATGACTGTATTTCACCAGCAAAACATTCTAGCTTCTCTACACCAATTGAAATGATGCACTTTTTGCAAAAGTTACGCACTTTATCTGGCGGCAAACCTGTTGGTTTTAAACTATGTATTGGGCAACCTTGGCAGTTTATGAGTATTGTAAAAGCAATGCTTGAAACAAAAATTGTGCCTGATTTTATTGTGGTAGACGGTTCTGAAGGTGGTACTGGTGCAGCACCAATTGAGTTTAGTGACTATATTGGTACTCCCTTACGTGAAGGCTTACGTTTTGTACACAACACGCTTGTAGGTGCTGGACTAAGAGACCAAGTTAAAATTGGTGCAAGCGGTAAAATTATTAGCGCATTTGATATTGCTAGTACTTTTGCATTAGGTGCAGATTGGGTTAACTCAGCACGCGGTTTTATGTTTGCAGTTGGGTGTATTCAAGCGCAAAGTTGTCATACCAACCAATGTCCTGTAGGTGTAGCAACTCAAGATAAAGACCGTCAAAAAGCACTACATGTACCCACTAAAGCAGAGCGCGTGTTTAATTTCCATAAAAATACATTACATGCCTTATCAGAAATGATTGCTGCTGCTGGTTTACGCCATCCTTCAGATATTAAAGCTCATCATTTGGCTCAGCGTGTAAATGACCGTGAAATCAAGAACTATGCTCAATTGCATTTCTTCTTGAAAGAAGGAGAACTTTTACAATCTGAACTAAAAAATGATGATGATAATTTCTATTACCGTATGTGGAATATGGCCGATGCCAATCATTTTTAATTTAAATTAGATTGATTATTTGGGCATCATCTTTATTGTGATGCCCTTCTATTTTCTAACTTATTATGTGATTTTTATTTAAATAAAATTCTGTTATTAATTTGTCTTTGCTATATTTTTCACCTACTATAAAAGTATAAATAATATACACACTTTAATTTTATTAAATAAATATCCTCAAATTGTTATAACAAGAAGGTGTTCACTCATGTTAAAAAAAACATTCATTCCCACTTTTATTGCTCTTGCTGTTGGTTTAAGTAGCTATGCAGCCGCTTGTACACGTGCGGTATATTTAGGCAATGACCAACATGTTATTACAGCCCGCTCAATGGACTGGAAGGTTGATACAGGCACAAATTTATGGATTTTGCCGAGTGGTGTTGCCCGTGATGGGAGTGCAGGACCAAATTCAATAAAATGGACGTCTAAATATGGCAGCGTTATTGCTACAGGTTATGAAGTTGCTACAACCGATGGAATGAATGAGGTTGGTTTAGTCGCTAATGTCTTATGGTTAGTCGAATCTCAATATCCAGATGTAAAAAAATCTAATAAACCATTATTAAGTATTGCAGCTTGGGCGCAGTATCTACTCGACAATTTTGCAACCGTTGATGAAGCCGTTAAAGCTCTTGAAAAAGAACCCTATACAATCGTGACAGATAGCGTTCCGGGCGAATCAAGACTCACAACACTCCATTTGTCTATTTCCGATAAAACAGGTGATAGTGCAATCATTGAATATATCGGCGGAAAACAAGTGATTCATCACAGCCGAAGTTATCAAATTATGACTAATTCCCCTACATTTGATAAACAGCTTGCACTTGCGGAATATTGGAAACAAATCGGCGGCACCGTTATGCTACCAGGTACTAACCGTGCTTCTGACCGTTTTGCACGAGCATCATTTTATATTAATGCAATTCCAAAAACTGATGATATGAAACAAGCTCAGGCTTCTGTATTTAGTGTCATTCGGAATGCCTCTGTTCCATATGGATTGAATACACAAGAAGAGCCTAATATTTCATCGACTCGCTGGAGAACTGTTGCAGACCATAAACAGATGCTTTATTTTTTTGAATCAGCCTTATCACCAAATGTATTTTGGGTCGACTTGAAGAAAATAAATTTTAAAGATGGTAAAACGCGTAGACTGGATCTCGGTCCCGAGCAAAGCCATATCTATGCTGGAGATGCGACTTCTGACTTTAAAATTGCAAAACCATTTGCTTTTTTAAGCCCCAAAACTCTTTAATGAAGGGTAAAATTTATCATCTCTAAGATAAATAATATTAAACGTGCTTTCTTGGAATTACATTATGAAAAAAGCCCTATTTTTATTAGGTACTTGTTTACTTACAGCAGCTTGTAGTACGACTTCGTATAAGTCTAATACCACGACAACAACATCTGAGGTAAAGACAGCGGGTCAGCTTAATTGCTTACCTACAGAACTTTGTCCAAGCTTACTCGTTAAATGGAATGAACAACAGAAAAACCAAGTCCGCGTAGATGTACATTTAAGTAGTAGTTATAACTTCTATGATATTAATTCATTAGTATTTGATATTGACGGGAAACAATTTAGTTATAAACCAGCTCAAGCTACTGAGAAAACAAATGTCAGTCGCCTTGTTCCTAAGCACTCGACGACATACTTTATTATTCCAAGTCAATTCTTACAGGAATTTAAAAACGCGAAAAACATTAATGTTTTAGTTAAAACTGATAAAGGTATTATTGAGCGAAATATGTATTCACCGCAAAAGCAATCTTCAGTGTATAAAAATTTCGTTGAGCTTTATCAAAGCTTAAAATAATCATCTGATTTGATTAACTGATGCACTCAATCTATTGACTAGAGTGAGTGCATTAATTTTTTAATAATAAAAATGCTTTGGCTTAGCATGTAAAAAGGCTGGAATTAAACCAGTTAAAGCTGCACGTATATCTGCACGTTCATTAATTAATTGATGAGACCCCTCTTCAAGCATTAACAAGGTTTGAAGTCTAAACTTCCGTCGAATGAACTCAATGTTATAGCGCCAGTCTACCGTTTGGTCTAATGCCCCTTGTGCTAACCAAACAGGAATACGACAAGCTGGACGCTCTTCCATTTCTTGCATCCATTTTGACATTGCTAAAATCCAGTCCATCCCCATCATGCGTGGTTGTAATGGATCTTTTAAACGAACAAAACGTAAAAATTCAGGATTATGATTGTTACGTCTAAAGTGTCTTGGTACTTGGCGTTTAATACGACGAATAATGCCCAGTCCCACTGGATTATGCCACCATGCTGTTTTAGCTGGTCGAATTAAAGGTGAAAGTAGCAAAACTCTATCAACAATTGGATCTTGTCTTTTTTCAGCATACTCGAGCAAGTGATGCATCCAGATTGCTCCACCCGTGCTTTGGCCGATACCCACCCACGGTTTTGGTAACTGATCTGCATGTTTGACATACTGATAAACCGCCATTAGAACTTGCTGGTAATGATCAAAATTTTGAATACTTGCAGGTGAACCATTACTTAAACCATGACCAGGTAAATCATAAGTAATTACACTGAAGCCTTGTTCAAGAATTTCACGGATAATAGGTTGATAAATCCCACTATGTTCAAGATAGCCATGCAACAAACATACAGTCCCCTGTACTTTGTCTAATTTAGGCTTAAAAACTTGGACATGCAGACGAAATAAAGGCATTTGAACATAGCCTTGCCAATGGTCACAGTCGAGTAAATGCAAACCGTATAATTTGCGGTATGCTAAAAGTTCACGAGAAGGCTCTTCTAATGTATTTAAATTGAGTGGACTTAAAACTTGTGGAGTGAGATCACGGTTAGGTACCGGTAAATCTAATTGTTTTAATACGGCAGGATTGAGAAATGGAATCTCAGACATTAAGGCACCTCTCGACAATCACTTGAACCAAATAACATGTCACGAATTGTCGCAAGTAATTCATAATTTGCACGACGACTATGATCGTAGTTTTGTATACTCGGTTGCCAACGTGTAAGCGGTGTTGGCATAGGGGCAATAACTGGAATCGTTTCGATACCATTCAGAGCAAATAAACGGCGCGTACGCGGCATATGATATTCATCTGTAACTAACATTACTGTAGGTGCACCGCCTTTCTTTTGAAGCAGTAATGAACTAAAACGAGTATTTTCACAAGTATTCATACTTTTTTGTTCTAATAATTTTGCATCGACACCACGTTTTTTTAACCATGCTTGCATATATGGTGCTTCAACACCACTTAATACAATTGGTAGATGGTTTTGCTTTTCAACTTCTAACGTTTTCTCTAGTCTTAAGCGGGTATAACTATTAACTACAATATCTTTGCCATTTTTATCTAAAGTTAAACCGCCACCTAGTACTACAATAGCATACGGTTCTGTTAACTTTTTAGGTTGAGTTGGCAAAGGATTTTTACGGACATATTCAACTTTTTGCTCAGGCTCACTTACCGCTTTTTGATGTTCAGGTACTACGGGTTTTCTTGCTAAAAACTCGGTATATTGTTCAGTAAGAGCTTTGTTTTCAGAACTGTTAATAAAAAGCGCTTCATCTATAGGGCTACTTGTTTCATCAGCTGCATCAATTTCTGAGTTTTTCGCGACTAATGGAACACTTATAGCTGAAGTTTCTTCCTCTTCTTCCATCTCTTGTTCTTTTTCTTCTAAAAGAATAATTTGCTGCAAAGCTTTATAGTTTTCTTGCATGTAGCCCAAGTCTGCTGTCTTTTTTTCACGTATAGCATCTTCGGTAAGCTTTAAATAAGCCTGACGAGCAATCCATAAGTTTGAACCAGGCTCTAAGTTATCATGTTCACTTAATGCAGCTTTTCGCTGGCTTTCCGCTGCCACTTCATTCACATCTACTGGAACAAAATAGTTAAGTCCAGCTACAATAAGTTTTGAATAAAATGGCGAATATAGAAAAACCACGAAACAGCCCAATAGTACAAATAGTACAGTAACTACTTGTACAAAACGTACCATCAAGTGTACTTTTGGCATAGAACTATTCCGTATGATTTTCAATTAAACCTAAACTGTTATAAAGCACAGGTTCTGGTTCTAACATAACATGGAAACGCTGATCAACATCGTGTTGTACAGCTTGATAAGTTTTCTTTACATCAGCAAGAGATGCATTGGCATAATTCACCAAAACCAAGGCTTGTTTATGAAACATCCCCACCACACCAAGTTGTTTTCCTTTCCAACCTGCTTGATCAATTAACCAACCCGCTGCAATTTTAACGTTACCGTTGGCTTGAGGATAATGTGGAATTGTTGAAAATTGTGTGATTAAGCGTTCAAATTCTTGAGCACTTACAATCGGGTTTTTAAAGAAGCTTCCTACATTTGGATATTCTTTTGGATCAGGTAATTTACTTTGACGAATACGGATGACCTGATTTTGTAAATTTTCAGCAGTGAGATTGTCTCCAACTGCTTCCTTTAAATCACCATAATTCAACTTTAAATGAGGTTGCTTGAGTAATTTAAAGGTGACATGCGTGATGATATAGCGCGTCGGATCATCTTTAAAAATGCTATGTCTATAAGAAAAATGACAGTCGGCCGCTAAAATTGATTGTGTCTCTCCAAGTTTACGGTCATAGACCTGTACTGACTCAATAAACTCACCAACTTCAACGCCATAGGCACCAATGTTTTGTACTGGTGAAGCACCCACTAAGCCAGGAATAAGGGCTAAATTTTGTAAACCAAACCAGTTCTGCTGTGTACTATATAAAACAAAATCGTGCCAAACCTGTCCTGCACCTACTTTGACTCGAACAAAATTCTGATCTTCAGATAAAACCTCTATACCTTGAATATCAAGGTGAATGACTAATGCATTAATTTGCTGTGGCAGCAACATATTACTACCGCCAGATAAAACAAGTACATTTAGCTCATGCTGTTTAGCAAAATCCAAAGCTTCTTTAATATCTTCAACAGACGTAATCTTAGTATAATGAGAAGCTGTTACATCTAAACTTAAAGTATTGAATGGCTTAAGCTGTACTTGATTTTGAATTTGCATTGTATTGATAAACCTATTCTTAAACTTTCAATTGTTTTTTCAAAACATTAATCCATGCGAGAGTACTCGATTCACATTGGTCAAGTACACGCTCGAAGCCGTCATCACCACCATAGTAAGGATCAGGCAAAGCTTGCTTTGGATATTGGGGATCATGTTCACTCATTAATGCGACTTTTGCTCGAATTCGATGGCTACCAAACTGAAAGATAGCGTTTTGCAATAAATCATGAATATCTTCAAAGTTTTGATGGTCCATTGCCAAAATCAAATCAAACTCTAAAAAATCTTGAGTTGAAAGTTGTCTAGCACGTAAAGATGACAAGTCATAGCCTCTTTTCTTAGCATGCTTTTGGCTACGCTGATCAGGAGCTTTATTTGGGTGATAATTACTCGTTCCAGCCGAATCAACGATTACATTGAGTTGATGCTTATCACAATAATGTCTGAAAACCACTTCAGCGGTGGGAGAACGGCAAATATTTCCTAAACAGACACATAAAACCTTATATTGTGTTTCCATTAGAAATTAGTTCCAAACACTTGAATTACATAGAAATAAACAGGTTACTTGCAAAGTTACTGCAAAATGCTAACAAACTATAAATCTGGCCAAGTCTGTATTGATCCTGATGACCTGTTGCATTTTGTCAAAACTCACTTGTGTTGAAAAGGAAAATAATGTTTATCAATAGATTAAAAGTTGATAAATCAGTCGATAAAGTAGCTAATTTTGTCTTTTTATTTTAAATAGGGGTATCAAAAATATTTTGAGCAAAGCCCGCTCAATTATAAAAGCCCTACTTAAAGGGCTTTGAACAAATCATTTTGCTGAAGTCATTAACTCAATCATTTGTTTTGTTGGACTTAAGCTACCTAATTGCCACTGTTCAGGTGGATATTCATCAATTCTTATCCAAACATGCTCTCGAAAAGTAGGATTACCCTTACCCTCTATTTCTACAAATAAGTCTGTTATCCGTTTAAAAAGTTCGGCCTTACTGTCTTTATCGAGTAAACCTTCTATAGTTTGTATATTTATAAATGGCATAATGCTACCTGAATTAATACTAGGTCTAAATTACAGACTCATCCTAATTGGAGCTTCCTCTAATGTCAAATCAAATTATTCCAGACCATAAATTTCCCGAAGATGTATGTGGAATCTTTAAAATTACTGAAATATTGAGTGACAGATGGACAATCCTCTTATTAAGAGAAGCTTTCTATGGGGTAACAAAATTTAATGATTTTTTAGTAAATACAGGAATATCAAAACAAATTTTATCTAATCGTCTCAAACATCTTATTGAATTAGAAATATTTGAGTTATCTATTTATAAAGAAATAGGTGTACGAGAACGTAAAGAATATTTACTTACCAAAAAAGGTAAAAGCCTAAATATTGTTTTGCTTGCTATGCTTGAATCTGGCGGTAATTTTATTGAAGCAGATCGGGATGTTGTTAAAGTTTTTAAGAAAAATTCAGATGATGAACTCAAATTAAAACTTGTTGATTCATTTGACCAAGTTATAGATTTTAATCATTTGGAACTGAAACTAACTCATCGTAGCCATAAGAAATAAATTTTTGTATGTTCCTCTCTTTTATGTTTAAGCCTAAATGAAAGATATTTATAGATAATATAAAAAAAGCCTACTCTTTCAAGTAGGCTTCCCCTTATGACTTTGCGCTGATCATTAAGGTTTATTGTTGTTTAAGGCAACATCTCAATTTTACAGAAATACTTAACAATTAAAACCCTACCAATAGCTAATAATCATTATTTAATGGAAAAACTCTTCAGTAGTTTTTACCTTAGCAAAAGCATTGTTTAAAACTTGGTTATGATGATCAATTATGTGCTGCGCATCTAAAACCGTAGAATCAGATGTTGTATGGGCATCAGAGATTAAAGTTACTTTGTATCCAAACTCTGAAGCAGCTCTAATAGTCGTATCTATACAATATTCCGTTTTCATCCCACTCACTATAATTTCATCAATATCAAGTTTCTCTAATAGTTCTTTTAAGACAGTATGCTTGAAACTGCTCGGATATGTTTTCTCAATGACAATATCTTTATCTGGATTGCAAGATAACTCTGTTATCAACTGAGTATTTAGGCTATCGGGATCTAAAGGCGTATCTTTTTCGCCGACATGACGGACAAAAATAATTGGCTTGTTATTGGAACGGTGATAATTAATCAGCTTAAGAATATTTGAAAGTACAAATTGATGGTTATATGGCGTCGACTTTGCTTTGAATAGTCCATTTTGCATATCAATGATGAGTAAAACTGATTTTGAGTTATAACTTTGGTCCATAATCTTTCTCTGAAAAAGCCAATAATGAGCAGAGAAAAATAAACCCAGCCATTATTGGCTGGGTTGAGGTATTTTATTAAGTCGCTCTAACAAAAAATCACACGCAGCCTTTTTTAAAGGTCGTGGTGGTGGTATTGATTTTTTTTGGTAAACAGTTCATGAATTAAACTTGCTCATCATTAAAGCGTATTTAAACATAGCATAATTTTTTTTTAAAACACAAAATTTTGTCTTTTAAGTTATTGATCGTTTTAGTCAAACCTTATTTAATACGGGAAAATTATTTATTTTTGAATAATTTATCAGTCATATTTTTATCAATTTTGCTACGATGCCCATTTTGAAAGTATCGATCGACATGACATAGCTTTGTTTTGGTATCACAAAACACACCATTTGAGAATGTAAATGCTGAAGTATCAAAATCGCCTTGAGAGAAAGCTTTATTCGCTTTATAAGGACCTAAATATTTAGCTGTAAGTTTTTTAGAGACGCCTTTTTTGTCCGCACAAATGTATTTATCACAAATGACACCCTTTTGAGGTGAATATACACCAGAGTTAGTTTTCGCCATCGCTGCAGAGCTAAGCATGAAGCAAGTACATCCAATAACACTAAGTAAAGTTTTAGAAATTTTCATTTTTAGAACCGAATAAAATTATAAATTGTTAAGACATTATATAAAATTACTAACCTGCTCGAAAATCTACACAAGGCCACAAATAACAAAAAGCCCACGGTTCAATGGCCTTTTAAATAACTTGTACACCTGTTAAATATTCCTCTTCGAGCACATACAAACAGTGCTCACCTCATACAACCCTCAACATAATTGCCTCAGAACTACTTTATTTTAAAGCGTCTTATGCTAAGTTACTTAAAGATTGAATAGAACCGTTCAACAATAATTTTCAAGAATAAGGAAATAATGTATATGAGCCATTTTCAATTTCAAACTGTTCCAAATATCATCTCTGGCTTAGGCTCTATACAAGAATTACAGAATGTTTTGTCTTCAAAATCTTACCGTAAGTTATTGCTAGTCACAGATGCTGGTATGGTTAAAAACCAATTACACCGTCCCATCCTGCAAATTTTAGATACCCTCAATATTGAATATGTCATTTATGCAGATGTGCAGGCTGATCCGCCAGAACAAGTCGTTTTAGATGCGGCCAATTATGCAAAACAGCAAAATGTAGATGTCATTATTGGTTTTGGAGGTGGTAGCTCTTTGGATGTGGCAAAAGTAATCGCTTTGCTCTCGCATCCTGATCAAACTCAAAGTTTGCAAGAGATGTATGGCGTAAACCAAGTAACCACCACTCGCCTACCACTTATATTGATTCCTACTACTGCGGGCACAGGTTCAGAAGTAACGCCTATCTCAATTGTAACTACTGGCGAGACAACAAAAATGGGGATTGTTTCCCCAGTACTATATGCTGATACAGCAATTCTTGACGCAACTTTTACTCAAAACCTTCCAGCACATATTACCGCTGCAACTGGTATCGATGCTATGGTCCATGCCATTGAGGCATATACTTCTAAACACAAAAAAAATGTTTATACCGATATTTTAGCCAAACATGCACTGAAATTATTGAACCATAATTTACCGAAAGTTCTTAAAGATGGTAATGATTTAGAAGCACGTCAAAACATGCTTTTTGGTTCAATGCTCGCGGGGCAAGCATTTGCAAACTCGCCCGTTGCTGCGGTACATGCTTTAGCTTATCCACTGGGTGGACATTTTCATTTATCGCATGGACATACCAATGCCTTAGTGCTGGTTGAAGTATTAAAATTTAATGCGCCGAATGCAAAAAAATACTATGCGGAACTTATGCAATGGTTAGACCCATATAGCAATGGCAGCACTGATGGCTTGTGTGATCTGTTCATTGACCATATGCAGAACCACTTAGACCATAGTGGCTTGACCTTAAAACTTAGAGATTTGGGTATTGATGAGTCGAGCTTACCTCGGCTTGCTCAAGATGCCATGTTGCAAACTCGCTTACTACAAAATAACCCACGAGACATGACAGAAGCCGCCGCTTTGGCAATTTATCAGGCGATTCATTAATGACTAAACCAGTTTTAAAAAATCGAGATCAATTTAAGTTCTTTTTAGACATTCAAACGCGTTGGGCAGATAACGATATTTACGGTCATGTGAATAATGTAACTTACTATAGTTACTTTGATACAGCAGCCAATGCTTTACTCATTCAAAAAACAGGTTTTGATATTCATGAAGCAAAATCAATTGGGTTAGTGGTTGATTCAGCTTGTAGCTTTTTACAAGAGTTATCATTTCCAGAAATTATTCAAGTAGGTGTTGCGATTGGTAAAATTGGTACGACTTCTCTACGTTATGAATTAGCGATCTTTAAACAAGGTCAAGATCAAGCCTCAGCTCAAGGACATTTTGTGCATGTGTTTGTAGATCGTGAAACGCGTAAGACTGTACCTATTTCTGAGTCAGTTCGTGAAGCTTTAAAAAGTTATTTATTATAAAAAATGGGGCAAAAAGAAAATGATCTGTTCTTTTTTGCCCTCTTCAAACTTACATCATTGCGGGATCACTAAAAGAGTCTTCACCCGTTTCGACTCGACCAGCAAAACGTCGATAATAATATGGATCACTTTGACTAGTTACTTCAAAATCATACCAATGCCCTACATCAGCCAAAGCCCAATGTTGTTTAATAACCTGTCCCACTTTTACGGTAAGTTGTAACGGCGCATCTTGTCGATATGCACAAGGTTTTAGCGTCAATATTGAATCCTTGGTTCCTTCATTCATAAGCTCGACATAAACATCACCATTGGCAATGTCATAACAGACGCGAATTTCAGGTTTAACGCCACTATCAACAATACGTTGAATATCCCCTTTGAAATGACGATGGTAGCCATTTGGACCGAGTACCCATAAGTCGTAACGGCCCAAGTTATCTTTTAAAGCATCCCATTCATCATCTAAAGTTTTATTCGGCTCGACAATGTAACGCTTTGGAATGCGATCCAAGTTGAGCTTGTCATAAACATGAAAAACCACAGCTTGCGTACCTGTATTAGAGAATATTAATTGTACCTTACCGTCCGCTTTACAGCGCGCACTGGTATGCAATTCGTAAGGTAGCGCACGCGACAAACGTATGCCACTTTGCTGAATCGGTAACTTAATATCCGTAGGTACAGGAACAGCGGGCAAGGCTTCTTGATTTTCTCTTAATGTATCTGCCTGCACACGTGTTTGTTTACCATCAAGCTGTGGTAAAGCATCAGCATTTGGTGTTTTAAAGTTAAATGCACTGGTCAAATCACCACACACTGCACGGCGGTATGGACTGATATTCGGTTCTTTTACACCAAAACGTTTTTCTAAGAACATGAGCACAGAAGTATGGTCAAACACTTGCGAGTTTACCCAACCACCACGGCTCCATGGAGAAATCACATATAAAGGAACACGCGGGCCCGGACCATAAACACGTCCATCAGGTGTAGGCTGTGAATGGCTTCCTTCAGGTGCAGCATGATCAAAATATTCATCCTGCATATCAGCATTGCTTAGTGTCGACTTACCTGCGTACTGGCCGTTTTTGAGTCGAGATGGTGCTGATGGGGACGGCATATGGTCAAAATAACCATCATTTTCATCGAAGTTAATAAGTAGTGCTGTTTTACTCCACACCTCTGGTACAGCAGTTAAAGCATCAATAATTTCTTGAATAAACCATGCCCCTTGAACCGGGCTTGAAGGGTCCGGATGTTCACAGTAAATTGATGGCGCATTAATCCAAGAAACTTGAGGTAACTTTCCTTCACGAATGTCTCTTTTAAAAGCGTCAAGATACTCTTCTGGTTTATTGCCCGGTAGCGTATTGGCAATGCCTTTATATAGTGGATTTTTGGCATTATCAGTAGCCGCATCATAGGCTTTATACGGTAGTTTTTGACCCGTATCGGCATACGGTTTATTCGGCTCTCCACCGCTTGAAACGGGATAACCGGATGCAATGTTGGCCTTTCTAAAAGAACGGAACGCACCCAACATATTATCGCCCCATTCATCCGGCATATTTTGATAGCAAATCCAGCTAACACCTGCTTCTTCTAAGCGTTCAGCATAGGTTTTCCATGTATAACCACGATCTGCCGTAGCGGGATTACCATCAATCCAGTCCCATTCATTATTTACAAATGAACGCTTAGTCGCTGTTGCCCCATTGGTACCAGTTAAATGAAAAGATCGGTTCGCATCTGTTCCAGTGTGCATGGAACAATGGTAGGCATCACAAATCGTAAAGGCATTGGCAAGTGCAAACTGATATGGAATTTCTTTTTCTTTAAAATAGCCCATGGATATATCAGTTTTATGGGTTGGCCAGTTCGCCATACGGCCATTGTCCCAAGCCAACTGACTATCATTCCACGTATGCGGCGTACCATCTGCGCGCTGTGCATTATTGGCTGTACCGTCTAAATGAAAAGGCGTTAAAACTTGCCCATTGCGTCTAAGCTGCTCCCAAACCTTACGACCATTTGGCAAAGGAATTGTAAAGCGGTCAGCAAAACCTCGAACGCCTTTTAACGTACCAAAGTAATGATCAAAAGATCGGTTTTCCTGCATCAAAATAATAACGTGCTCAATATCTTGAATGGTGCCCGTTTTATTATTTGCAGGAATTGCTAGAGCCTTTTGAATACTTGATGGGAAAGCCGCCAACGCTGCAGCACCAAAGCCCATATTTAAAGAGTAATTTAAAAATTTACGACGTGTAATCATGATCAAATTCTTTTTATTATTTAAGGTTATGGAGCACAGCGCATTACAGGCTTTTTACCTGTGTCTGGTGTATTCGAATTATCATTTGCAGAGTCGTTACAACCACTCAGTAAGAGTGCACCGATTAGTAAGAAATATGAATATTTAAAGGAAGTTATTCCTGTACATTGCCTTTTCATGACGATATATAGTCCATTTTAAAATCTAAAATGGCTAACATAGAAAAGTACAATGACAGTGGCGTGACCTGAATATTTCAATCCAGTGAAAAATATGAAAATTCTATTATTTCCATATTTTTCACCAAATCAAAACTCAATTGGAATTAAGGCTTTAATTGAATATTTTGTAATTCACCATCAAAAGTCTCTATAAGGCTTTTAATGACAGGTTGTTGCTGTAATAGCTCTGTCGCTCTATGGAAAGCTTTTTCTTTACGAATGCTTTGCATAACATAAGGTGTAGATGTATGAACTGCACCATATTCAACTGTAAACTGTGTATCTGCCCATTGTTGCTTTAAAGCATCAATTAGGCCTTGCTGTAATTGGGTTAACATATTTTCATATTCTTGAGGAATATGGAAAATCGTGTTGCCTCCAATTTCACCAGTCATCACACCATGTTGAGCAAGTTCTTGAACGGCTGGGGAAAGCTGACTATTTCTAAACCAATATTCCCACTTTTCAAGTGTCCACTCGCCTTCTAAAACTTGAGCAGAAAGCTTCAAAATATCCTGAGGCATCAACTGCCCGTTATCAGTTGCACTAGACTCTTTGATAACTGTAGCAGTTTCAACAACCACTTCGGCTTGCACCAATGTTTGCTGCTCAATAACAGGTTCAGAAACCAAATCATGAGTTACAGGTGCATCTTGACCCAGAGAAAATTCAGTATCAGATGTTTCAAACAAACCTTGCGGCTCAGCAGTAAATGTTGGCTCAGGTTCAGTTTGTTTGGCTTGGGTTTCAGCCTGAACATGTACTGCCTTTTGTTCTGGTACTGGAATGAAATCTTCCTCTAGAACACTAATCGTTTCTTGAACAGGTACTGACTCAAGCCCAATCAGCTCATGATGGTTTGGGTCAAATACCATTAAATCCTGATTAGACTGCGGTTCAGGTTCAGGTTCAGGTTCAGGTTCAGGTTCAGGTTCAGGTTCAGGTTCAGGTTCAGGTTCAGGTTCAGGTTCAGGTTCAGGTTCAGGTTCAGGTTCAGGTTCAGGTTCAGGTTCAGGTTCAGGTTCAGGTTCAG